>JANNFV010000043.1:0-6511 GCA_031380285.1 Hyphomicrobiales bacterium
GCATGGCAGGCCTGGAGGATGAGATCCAGACCATGGTGGGAGAACCGTTCAACCTGGGTTCGCCCAAGCAGCTTGGCGACATTCTCTTTGGCAAGATGAACCTGCCCGGCGGCAAGAAGACCGCAACGGGACAATGGGCCACAGGTGCAGGCGCGCTGGAAGACCTGGCGGAACAGGGCCATGAACTGCCAGCCCGCATCCTGGACTGGCGGCAACTCGCCAAGCTGAAATCGACCTACACCGATGCGCTGCCGAGCTTCGTCCATCCGCAGACCAACCGGGTGCACACCTCCTTTGCCATGGCCTCCACGACAACCGGGCGGCTCTCGTCATCGGACCCCAACATCCAGAACATCCCGGTGCGCAACGAGCAGGGCCGCAAGATCCGCACGGCGTTTGTTGCTACACCCGGTCACAAACTGATTTCCGCCGATTACAGCCAGATCGAGCTGCGTGTGCTGGCGCATATGGCGGAAATCCCGCAACTGAAAAAGGCGTTTGCCGATGGCCTCGACATCAACGCCATGACGGCGTCAGAGATGTTCGGCGTGCCGATCAAGGACATGACTTCCGAGGTGCGGCGGCGTGCCAAGGCCATCAATTTCGGCATCATCTACGGCATCTCGGCCTTCGGCCTCGCCAACCAGCTCGGCATCGGGCGCGAGGAAGCAGGGGCCTATATCCGGACGTATTTCGAGCGCTTTCCCGGCATCAAGGATTACATGGAGGCCACCAAGAAAGCCGTGCATCGCGACGGCTTCGTCTCCACCATCTTCGGACGCAAATGCCATTATCCGCAGATCGGCACGAAGAATCCATCGGAGCGGGCTTTTCTGGAGCGTGCCGCGATCAACGCGCCGATCCAGGGCTCCGCCGCCGATATCATCCGCCGTGCCATGATCCGCATGGAAGGCGCGCTGGCAGCAGCAAAACTGTCAACGCAAATGCTGCTGCAGGTGCATGACGAGCTGATCTTTGAGGCTCCGGAGGCCGAGGTGGAGAAGGCCCTGCCAGTGATCAAGCAGGTGATGATCGACGCTCCCCTGCCCGCGCTGCAAATGTCCGTGCCGCTGCAGGTGGATGCGCGGGCGGCAGCGAACTGGGATGATGCGCATTGAGCCTTCTCAGTAACCGGCCTCGCGCTGGTGCCTGAACGCCAGAATGACAACGGCATCGGCTATGCTGTCAAAGCTGTAGAGTGCGACATATCCCGTGGCACCGAAGCTGATCACGCACTCGCGGAGCTCATCGGCATCTCCGACGGGCCTTCCGATTTCTGGATGAACACTGAGATTGCGAAAGGCAGTTCTGATGGCTTCGCTGGCTCTTGCTGCTGCCGAACCGTTCCGTCGCACCAAAAAAACCCGGTACCGCTCAAGGCCTGTTCTGGCCCTTGCGGAGATGATCAGTCGTGGTAAGCAGGTGCTTCCGTTTCGTGATCTGTACCCCAGGTTTCAAGCTAGGCATCGATCTGATCACCAGTCAGATGCAGGCCTGTTGCGCGGTAGTGCTCGAGTGATTCAAGCGCTTCTTGCCGGAAATCGGCACGTTGCTCGGCGCGCGCTACATAATCGACGATGGCCTCGCGCATCAACCAGTGCGGTGTCCTGCGCTGGGCTTCGGCGAGCCGCTTCACGCGATCCTTCAGAGCATCATCAAGCTTGAGCGTTGTCGTGGCAGGCAATGATCACCTCCGGGCAAGAGGTGACACCTTATCACACCCTCATTCGCCGTCGAGGGCCATCCCTCAAATCGACGCCTCGATCCACTTCTGCAGATCACCCCGGGAACCCGCTCCCACCTTGGTGTTCACGTGTTTGCCGCCCTTGAACACCATCAGCGTGGGAATGGAGCGGATGCCGACCTGGCTGGCGATCTCGGGGTTCTCGTCGATGTTGACCTTGGCAATGGTCACCTTGCCGCCAAGCTCTGTGGCGATGGCATCGAGATGCGGTGCGATCATGCGGCAGGGACCGCACCACTCCGCCCAGAAATCTACGACGACAGGCGTGGCGGAACCCAGGACATCGTTCTGGAAGGTGGCGTCGGTGACCTTGATCGTGGCATTGCCCATGGGAAATATCCTTCGTCCGCGCAGAATCGGGAAATGAATCTCAAACAAGGAATGGGCGCTTCAGCCGCGAAATTCAAGACAACTCTCTTCACGTCAGGGTGCCCCTTCCCTCACGCCAGGGTGATGGACGCCAGACTGTCGGCCAGCGTCTGCGCCGTCACCACCGCGATCTCGGGAATGGCGGTCCAGACCACCGCTGTCAGGATGGCACGGTCGGGGTAGAGATCGCGGAGCAGCGCTTCATAGACCGCGAGCTGGCGCAGATGCGTATCTGGCACGGCAGAGGGATCACGCGGTGGCCGCCCGGTCTTGTAGTCGATGAGCGTCACCTGATCGTCCCCGATCACCAGCCGGTCGATGCGCCCGGCGACCTCCGCCTGTTTCCCTCCGATCCGGACGACGCCCGCGATGTCGACCTCCGCCCGCGCCTGCCCGCTGAACAGCAGCGCAAAGCGCGGCTCGGCCATCAAGGCGACGGATGCCGCAAGCGCCTCTGTCGCGACCTCCTCCCGCAAGGCCGGAAACCGCGCTGTCGCAAGCCTGGCCCCCAACGTGGCCCGCTCGGCTGGCGAAACATCCGGCAGATGCTGCAGCAGGTGATGGATCAGATCGCCCCTCAGCCGGGCATCCGCTGCCGCAGTGGTGCCATCGCGCTGCGGCGGTGGCTCGGCGGCATCCGCGAGGCGGGACGGGCGCAGCGGCGGCGGGCGCGGCAGGTCATTGCCGACTGGCGTCTTGAGCCAGACGGGAAGATCGGCCTCGGGTTCCAATGCAGGCAATGCCATCGGCGACGCAGGTTTGGCATCCACACTGCGCCACTGCGCGACGTCTCCCTCCCCGTCTTCAGCGGGAATGACCGTGAGATGGACATGTCCGGCAACAGCAGTATCGATCAGGCCGCGCCAATGGCCAGCAACGGCCGCCTGTTTGCCATAGGCGCTGCCGACATAGAGCCGGTCACGCGCCCGGGTCAGTGCGACGTAGAGCAGGCGACGGCTTTCCGCCAGGGCGCGTTCGTCATGGCGGTCGCGGGCAGGCCCCAACGCAGGTGGATCGCTGGCCTTGCCCTTGGCCCAGACGGCGGTTTCGCCATCGCCCTCGTCGATTTCCAGCAGGCGCGGCCCGCTGTTGCCCGCGCCCTTGGGGTTGTGCGTCGTGTCGATGAGGAAGACGATTCGGGCCTCCAGCCCTTTCGAGGCATGCACCGTCATCACCCTGACGCGGCCATGCGCCTCTTCCATGTCGCGCTTCACATCGGATTCATCCGCCGCCATGGCTTCGACGAAGCCGAGTAGCGAGGGCGGGTTGGCCGCCTGCCATTGGCGCAGCGTGGCGAGAAAGACCGTGATCGCTTCGTCGGCATCGCGGCCCAGCCGGGCCAGCAGGTCGCGGCGTCCATGGCTCGCCGACAGTACGTCAGAGAAGAAGGAAAACGGGTCCAGCCGCTGGGCCTTGTCGCGCCACCCGCCGAGCTTTCGGGCGGCATGGAGAAAACGCTCATCATCACGCGCCTGCAGCACCTGCCACAGGCTGGCCTGGCCGCGCCCCAGGGCAAGGGCGAAGAGGCTATCCTCGTCCAGCCCGATCAGCGGCGACTTCAGGAGCGCGGCCAGTGTGAGGTCATCCTCCGGCAGCAGGCAAAACCGGCCCAGCGCCAGCAGGTCCAACACCGCGATCTGCTCGTTGAGGCGCATCCGGTCGGCACCCGCCACCGGCACGCCCAGCCGTTTCAGCTCGCGGATCACCCCGGTGAAGAGCGGGCCACGGTTGCGCACCAGGATCAGCACATTGCCCGGCGTGATGGGCAGGCCGTCATCCTCGAACCGGGTTTCGCGGTCGAGCCAGAAGCGCACACGCCGGGCCACTTTGCGGGCGAGACGCAGCGGTGATGCGTCCTGCGGCACCTGATCCACTGGCGCGAATGCATCCTTCTCCGGCACGGATTCGGTTGTCTCGGCGTCCCAGAGTTCCACCAGTCCGGGCTGGCCCAGGCGCTGGCTCTCATGGATGGTCGGGCGCGATTCGCTCTCCAGTCCCCGGTAGTGTTCCTCCAGCGAATAGACCTGATCCACCAGCGACAGCACATCGGCGACGGTGCGATAGGACTGTCGCAGTTCCACCTTCTCGAAGGGGTGCGGGCGGGGCGCATCGCTGTTGAGCGCCTCGATGCGGCTTTGGAAATGCAGCCGCGCCTTGTCGAACTCCTCAGGCTTGGCGCCCTGGAAACCGTAGATCGACTGCTTCTCGTCACCCACGGCGAAGATGGTGCGGCGGATGGCACGGGCACCCTCTCCGGCAAAGAAATCATCGCTGAGGGCCTTCACGATCTCCCATTGCTCGGGGCTGGTGTCCTGCGCCTCGTCCACCAGCACATGATCAAGCCCCTGATCGAGCTTGAACAGCACCCATTTCGCGGTGTCCGCCGTCAGGAGCGTCACCACCTTGCTGATCAGATCGGGAAAATCCAGGCGACCGAGACGCCGCTTTTCAGCGCGGTAGCGGGCGTTCACCGCATCGGCGAGCCAGGTGATGGCCTCGGTGCGTTCGGCAGCGGCCAGCGCAGTGAGGCGCTGCACGAGTTCATGGACGCGCTCCTGTTCGTCCAGCATATCCTGGGCCAGCTCGGGATCGGCCTTGACGAGACCGGTGGTTGCCAGTGTCTTGCGCGGTGTCATGGCCTGGGTCAGGAAAATCTGGACATAGGCCTCCAGATCCTCGTTGCCCTGGGTGCGACGCGCTGACTTCAGGCTCTCGGCTCGCTCACGATCCGTTTTCGATCCGGTGATCAACCAATCATGAATCTCCTGCCAGTTTGCGCTGTAGAAGCCCTGGTTGAGGATCTTGCGTTCGATGGTGGCGATGGTTTCGCCCGGTTTCAGCCCGAGCCTCTGCCGCAGCGGTGACAGCGCGAACTTGCGCTCCAGCCCATCCGCCTGCTTGCGGTGCGCCATGAACGCCTGCAGCGCCTTGCGGAATCCATCCTCGCCCGCCTCGCCGGTGGCCACACGCAGCGCCTGTCCCAGCGGGCTGCCCGGGTGCTTCAGCGCCTCCCGCAAGGTGGCATTGATCGCGGCCTCGGTGGCCGCATTCTGCTCGCGGTCCACCAGCACCGTGAAACGGGCGGGCACGGCGGCTTCAAACGGGAAGAGATGCAGCAGCCGCTCGCAGAAACCATGGATGGTCTGGATCTTCAGGCCGCCCGGTGTTTCGACGGCGCGGGCGAAGAGCCGCCGCGCCGTGTCGAGATCACCGGGGCGGGGCAGAGCGCCCGTGACCTCGGCAATGGCCTTGGCGAGCGCGTCAGGCCCCAGCGCCACCCATGTGCCCAACGCCTCGAAGATGCGGTTCTGCATGTTGGCGGCCGCCGCCTTGGTGAAGGTGACGCAGAGGATGCGCGCCGGGTCCGCCCCCGCGAGCAGCAGGCGCACGACGCGGCTGGTGAGCACGGTGGTCTTGCCCGCGCCCGCGTTGGCGCTGACCCAGACGGAGTTGGTTGGGTCGGCGGCAGTGAGCTGTGCGGGCGAGGCGGTGGGCATGGGACTTTCTTCTTCTCCTTCTCCCCGCTTTGGCGGGGAGAAGGCCGGGTTGAGGGGCATGGTGATTGGCCCCGGCGCTGCAAGACAGGCGGACTTGCGGCCAATCCCCCGGCCCCTCATCCGCCCTCCGTTTCACTCGGGCGACTTCTCCCCGCAAGAACGGGGAGAAGGGTTCACCAATGCCTCGGCCCTTGTGAAATCAGCTTAACTTCCCTACCAACTCCGCTTTCGATTGACCAAGCGAAACCGTCACCATGTCCAAGCCCAAATTGACCGAAGCGCGTCGCCCGCGTGGCCTTGAGGACCGTGGCCCCGCCGCGATCAATGCCACACGCCAGATGCTGGAGACGATCCGCCAGGTCTATGAGCGCTACGGTTTCGAGCCGGTGGAGACGCCGCTGATCGAATACACGGAAGCGCTGGGCAAGTTCCTGCCAGACCAGGACCGGCCCAATGCGGGCGTGTTCAGTTTTCAGGATGATGACGAGCAGTGGCTTTCGCTGCGGTACGACCTGACGGCACCGCTGGCGCGTTATGTGGCGGAAAACTTCGACAAGCTGCCCAAGCCCTATCGCTCGTATCGGGTCGGGCCGGTGTTCCGCAACGAGAAGCCGGGGCCGGGACGCTACCGCCAGTTCATGCAGTTCGATGCCGACACGGTGGGGGCGAGCAGTGTTGCGGCGGACGCCGAAAACTGCATGATGTTCGCGGATGCGATGGAGGCTTTGGGCATCCCGCGTGGCAGCTATGTGGTGAAGGTGAACAACCGCAAGGTGCTGGATGGGGTGATGGAGGCGATTGGCATTGGCGGGCCAGAGCATGCGGCGACGCGGCTGACGGTGCTGCGGGCCATCGACAAGATGGACAAGTTTCCGGTGGAGGAGATCAGGAAGCTGCTGGG
>JANNFV010000131.1:0-1934 GCA_031380285.1 Hyphomicrobiales bacterium
GGCGCGGATGCTGGCATCGTGGCGGTTGATGTCGTTCGTGTCCTGCCCACGCGCCTGTGCGGCTGAGCCGGTGTCGTCGTCCTCGCCATGCACGCTGCCATCGGCATGGCGGTGGGCGTTGCGGCCAAGGGCGGCGAGCACCGCTTCGTCTTGCAGCCAGCGCGCAACATCGGGGGATTTCGTCGCGGGGTCGTAGAGGCCGCAGTCGAGCAGGTCTGCGGCAGTGGCGGTGCGGGCGTCGAGGATCGAGGCGGCAGGGTTGAGAGCGGCAAGCCGGGCCGTGAGCGCCCATCCCTCCCCTTTGTGGGGAGGGTGGCCCTTCGCGGCTTGCGAAGGGTCGGGAGGGGGTTGCGCTGCGCCAACCGGAGAGGTCGGCGCGACCCCCTCCCGGCTCGCTCCTCTTGCCACCCTCCCCACAAGGGGGAGGGATGAAACAACGGGGAGTGATAGATAGAGCAAATCCAGCTTCGTGATTACCAGCCGGTCCGCCACCGCCGCCTGTTTCAGCGCCTCGGGCTGGCTGTCGAGGGTCGCCATGCCATTCACCGCGTCCACCAGTGTCACCACGCCCTCCAGGGCGTAGCGCAGGCCGAGATAGGGATGACTCATCACGGTTTGCAGGATGGGCGCGGGATCGGCGAGGCCGGTGGTCTCGATCAGCACGCGGCGGAAAGGCGTGATGCGGTTGTTGTCCCGCTTGCGCAGCAGCCCTTCCAGCGTGTTCACCAGATCACCCCGGATGGTGCAGCAGAGGCAGCCCGACTGCATCAGCACCATGCCTTCGTCGACCGTCTCCATCAGCAGGTGGTCGAGGCCGATGGCGCCGAATTCGTTGACGATCACCACGGTGTCGGCAAGTGCTGCATCCTTCAGCAGGCGGTTGATCAGCGTGGTCTTGCCCGCCCCCAGAAAGCCGGTGATGACCGTCAGGGGAATGGGCGGGATCGGGCCTGTGCGTCCATCACTCATGCGGTATCGGATATGGGCTCGGGTTGGCGCTGTTTCCAGATGTCGAGCGCAAGGCCGCCGATCACCAGGGCAATGCCGAGATATTGCAGGGGTTGCAGGGTTTCACCCAGCACAAGGGCGGCGGAGAGGATAGCGACCACCGGCTCGATCAGGAACAGCAGGCCGATGGTTGCGGGCCTGAGGTGCGATGCTGCCGCGAACTGGCAGATGAAGCCGACATAGAAGCCAAGGGCGGAGAGCAGCACCGCACCCCAGACACCGCCGATTGTGGCGAGCGTCGGCGGGCCAGCCAGCCATGCCGCAGGCAGCAGCACCAGGCAGGCCGCCGCCTGTGTCCAGAACAGCAGGGTGAACCGGTCCTGTTTCAGGCCGGACGTCAGCAGGAACATCCCGGCAGAGGCGATGGCCGCCACGAAGGCCAGCCCCAGCCCGCGTCCGTCCAGCCCCTGAAAGGACGGCCCGACCGCGATGACGATGCCCAGGAAGGCGATGGCGAAAGCGGTCATCCGCCAGCCCGTGATGCGTCCGCCGCCTGTGAAGGGGGCGATGACGATCAGCATCAGCGGGAAGGTGTAGAACACCGTCACCGCCATGGCGACCGGGACATAGGCCAGCGACGAGAGATAACACACCGCGACCAGTCCGGAGAGCAGCCCAAGCGCGGCAATGCGCCGGGTTTCACCGAACTGGATGCGGAAGCTCTTGCCGAGAACGAGGATCGCCAGCGCCAGCATGAGCACGAACAGGCCGCTGCGCTGGGCCGCCAGATTGCTGCCATTGACGCCATCCAGCGCCGCAACGCGGGCTGCGGGAATGTTGATGCCGTAGGCGACCGCTCCCAGGATGACCAGCGCTCCGCCAAACAGCGGACGGGCTGGAAGCCTCACTCGTCATCCTCCACCGGCTTCTTTTTCGGTGGAAGCTTTTTGGCGGGCTGTGCTTTTACAGGTTGGACCTTGGCGGGC
>JANNFV010000149.1:0-5189 GCA_031380285.1 Hyphomicrobiales bacterium
CGGCCTCGGCGCCTTTCATGGGCCGAGGCACCAGACAAGCGACTTCCAACGGGTTCTCCTCGTTCCTGGCCGCAGCCGACACAACTGAAGGTGCCTGCCCGCTTCTCGTAGTTGAGAGCGCAGCTGCCCGCCCGCTCGGTGCCATGACCACGCAGAACGTCATATTGCTCCGCGGTCAGCAAGTGACGCCATTCCGCATCGGTCTTGGTCACCGGAAATGCTTTCTCCTCGACCGTCTTGTCGGTGCCTGACTTGAGAAAATCGAACATGGGATGCTCCTTCGACGTTACATCTGGGGTGAGGGCGCGCTGGCCGCAATGGCCTCGGGTGAAGCGCTGCGACCGCGATTGGGTTTGGCCCCGCTGCGCATCGCGGCGACAGCCGCTAGGACGAGTCCGGCCAGCAGCACCCACCAGGCCGGGCGAATGACATACTCGAAATCGAGGTTGGCCCACAGGATGCGCTGGGCGTTGACGCCGGTCATGGTGGCATACCAGCCCGCCTCTGCCACCACGGTCAGAAACCATGCGGCGATGGCAAGACCCACAAGCGAGAGCGGGCCCATCGGCCAGTCCCGCTTGCGCAGCAGGCGGAAACCCACGAGCCAGAAAAACAGTCCAGCCATCAGCGCGGGCTCGGAGATGTCGAGTTTCTTCTGCAGGGCGAAATGCACCAGCGCCAGCACGGCGATGCCATAGACAATGCCGTGCAGCCGGTTCCAGCGCATGGCTCCCAGCCGCCGGATCATGCCATCCGTGGATGTCACGCCCAGTGCGACGAGGCCCAGCAGCGCTGCAAAGCCGATGGTGAGATAGGTCCGCAGCACGATTTCGCTCACCACTTTGCCGAGATCGAAGGCTTCGAGCGCGGTGTAGAGTGTCACATGCAGGAGCGTGTAGCCCAAAGCGGCCAGCCCGAGCATGCGCCGCACGAGAATGAGCTTCGGCCAGTTGCCGATGAACCTGAGCGGCGTGATCGCCAGCGACATCAGCAGGAACCGCACCGCCCAGTCACCGCTCTGGTGGATCGCTTCGGTCAGCGGCTTGGAACCCAGCCAGCCATAGGCCGCCTGCACGGCCAGCCAGGTCAGCGGCACGAGCGTGTAGGCAAGCACGGTGGCCTTGAGTGGCGAGAGCTCTCCGGTCCGGGTCTTCCAGGGCAGCAAGGGTCAGCCTCTCCAGTGCGTAGGGCCTCATACTGATTGCATGTCCAAAACGCGAATCACAGAGTGTCACGAGCGGGTGAAGGCACTGGATCAGCCTGACACCGCGTCGTCCTTTTTAAAGAACGATACGGTTGACAAAGCGGACATGAGCGGTTTATCCCAGCACATCTTGATCCACAGGAGCACGCCATGACCACGCGCCCACCCGGTTTTTCGACCATCGCCATACACGCGGGTGCCACGCCAGATCCGGCGACCGGCGCGCGGGCCACGCCCATCTACCAGACCTCGTCCTTCGTCTTCGACGATGTGGACCACGCGGCGTCGCTTTTCGGCCTGCAGGCTTTCGGCAACATCTACACCCGCATCGGCAACCCGACCTGTGCTGTCCTGGAAGAGCGCGTCGCGGCGCTGGAAGGCGGCACGGCGGCGCTGGCCGTGGCATCTGGCCATGCGGCGGAACATCTGGTGTTCCACACGCTGCTGGAGCCGGGCGACGAGTTCATCGCGGCCAAGAAGCTCTATGGCGGCTCGATCAACCAGTTCAACCATGCCTACAAGAAGTTCGGCTGGAACGTGGTCTGGGCCGACTCGGATGATCTCTCGACCTTCGAGAAGGCCATTTCGCCCCGCACCAAAGCGATCTTCGTTGAATCCATCGCCAACCCCGGCGGCGTCGTTGTCGACATCGCGGCCATCGCCAGGATCGCGGACAAGGCCGGTGTGCCGCTCATCGTCGACAACACCATGGCCTCGCCTTATCTTATCCGACCCTTCGAGCACGGCGCGCATATCGTCGTGCATTCGCTGACCAAGTTCCTGGGCGGCCACGGCAATTCCATCGGCGGCATCATCGTGGATGGTGGCAAGTTCGACTGGATCAAGTCAGGCCGCTATCCCTCGCTGTCGCAGCCACGGCCGGAATACGGCGGCATGATCCTGGGCGAAACCTTCGGCACCTTCGCCTTCGCCATTGCCTGTCGCGTGCTGGGCCTGCGCGACCTCGGACCGGCGCTGTCGCCGTTCAACGCCTTCCTGATCCTGAATGGCATCGAGACGCTGCCGCTGCGCATGCAGCGCCATTCCGACAACGCGCAGGTGGTGGCGACCCATCTGTCCACGCACAGCCAGATCGACTGGGTGAGCTATCCCGGCCTGCCGGGCGACCGCTATCACGCGCTTGCCAAGCAGTATTCACCCAAGGGAGCCGGTGCCGTGTTCACCATCGGCCTCAAGGGCGGCTATGATGCGGGCGTGAAGCTGGTGACCAACTTGAAGTTGTTCTCGCATCTCG
This sequence comes from Hyphomicrobiales bacterium, assembly GCA_031380285.1. Classification (GTDB taxonomy): domain Bacteria; phylum Pseudomonadota; class Alphaproteobacteria; order Rhizobiales; family Beijerinckiaceae; genus JADCCX01. The sequence continues at coordinate 2,460 of JANNFV010000149.1, forward strand.
CCAACATCGGCGACACGCGCTCGCTGGTCATCCACCCCGCGTCCACGACGCACCGCCAATTGACGGATGATCAGCGGCGCATTGCGGGTGCGGGTCCGGAGGTCGTGCGGTTGTCGATCGGCCTTGAGGACACCGCCGATCTGATCGACGATCTCGATCAGGCGCTGGCGGTATAGCGCATACTCTGTCCTTCCCCCTTTGGGGGAAGGTGTCATGTGGAACGCAGGGCGGATGAGGGAGAATCCCTGACCGTCGTGGTTCTCCCTCATCCGGTCTGCATCCGCCGACCACCTTCTCCCAGGGGAGAAGGGAGACATCGCACCATGCCTCACCTCTCCACCCTCGCGATCCATGCAGGCACCGCGCCAGACCCCGCGACAGGGGCGCGTGTCGTGCCGGTCTATCACTCCAACGGCTATGTGTTCGATGATCTCGACCACGGCTCCGATCTCTTCGCGCTGGACCGCGTGGGCTATGCCTATGGCCGCAGCGGCAACCCAACCGTTGCGGCATTCGAACGGCGCATCGCGGCGCTGGAAGGGGGCGCCTCGGCCATTGCCTGCGCCTCGGGCCAATCCGCACTGCTGATGATCCTGACGGCGCTGTGCCGCAGCGGCGACGAGGTCATCGCGGCCAAGCACGTGTTCGGCGGCACCGTGGGCCTGCTCAAGCGCTTCCAGCTGCAGTTCGGCCTGAGGGTGAGATGGGTCGATGCCCATGATCTCGACAGCGTTGCTGCCGCGCTTTCGCCGCGCACCAAAGGGATTTTCGTCGAAGCCTTGATCAACCCGACCGGCGACATCGTCGATCTGCCCGGCCTGTCACGCATCGCGAAGGCGGCCCGCGTGCCACTCATCGTCGATTCCACGCTGGCAACGCCCGCTTTGCTGCGGCCCATCGAGCATGGCGCGGATATCGTCTGGCATTCCGCCTCCAAATTCATGTCGGGCAACGGCACCGCCATCGGTGGTATCCTCGTCGACAGCGGCAATGCGCACTGGATCGATGGGCGTTACCCCACCATCACCGAACCCTTCGAGGATTACGACAACATCGTCGTGACCGGGAAATATCCCGGCTGGCCCTTTGCCGCGGCCTGTCGCCTCATCGGCATGCGCGAACTTGGCCCCTGCCTGTCTCCCACCAACGCCTTCCTGCTGATCACGGGATGCGAAACCCTGACCTTGCGCATGGAACAGCACAGCCGCAACGCGCTTGCCCTCCAGCGCTTCCTGCAGGATCACCCTGCCGTCGAAGCCGTCAGCCACCCCGGCCTTGCGCAGCATCCCCGCCACAACCTCGCGGCCTCGCTGCTGCCCGCCGGGATGGGCTCCATCCACACCGTGACGCTGAAGGGCGGGCTTGATGCCGCGCGGCGCGTGACGGCGAAGCTCAAGCTGTTCTCGCATCTCGTCAATGTGGGCGAGGTCAAGTCACTCGTGGCCCATCCCGCCACGACGACGCACCGCAATGTCGATCAGGCGACGCGCGACACGCTCGGCATCACGGATGGCACGCTGCGCCTGTCTGTCGGAATCGAAGACATCGATGATCTGATTGCGGATTTCGCTCAGGCCCTGGGCTGAACGCCTTACTTCGCGTCGTAGGCGCAGCGAAAGCCGATATAGACCGCGAAGAATTTCACCGCCTTGAGCTGGACGCCCTCGCTTTTCGTCTGCTCCGGTCCATACCACCAGGAGCCGCCAGCCGTGAGGGCATCATCGCCCCGGCGGTCTGACAGCCATTCCCAGACATTGGCGCCCATGTCGTAGAGGCCGTTGACCCCGCGTCTGGTGGACCCAACGGCGACCGCGTGCTTGCGGTTGGTGTTCATGCCCTCAGACTGATCCCCCACGGGATAGGTGTAGCTGCGGCCCTTGACGAAGCCGTCGCTTGGCTGGTCGCGCAGTTCGGTATAGGCGGCCAGCCGCCATTCCGCGAGGCTGGGCAAGCGCCCGCCGACGCTGCTGCAATAGTCCCGGGCCTCGCTCCAGGCGATATGCACGGCGGGGTGGTTCTCGGGAGCGGGCTGGCCCATGGGCGACAGATAGGTCCAGCCCTGTCGGCGCACCCAGCCGCCGGAGAACTCGAAACCGCCGCCGACATGCTCGGCCGCAGTCGTCAGCCGACTGGCCCGGGCGAAAGCGCGAAAATCGCCAATGCTGACTTCCGTCTGGTCGATGGCGAAGGTGCCGAGCCTGATCCGGCTGGCGGTCTGGGCCAATGCTGACCCGACGAGCACTGACGGGAACGCTCCCGCGAAGCAAAGACCGATAAATGCCGTCGATGCGAGAGCGCGGGCCGATGCCGCCGGTGTCATTCAGCCGCCATCCGGTTTCTTGGCGGGCGTGGTGTCGGAGGCCTGGGCCGCATCAAGGCCCTTCTCGATCTTCTTCAGGATTTTCTCCAGTTCATCCGGCTCTGGCTTGAGATCGCGGGCGTGGTTCCACTGGAACTGCGCCTCGATGGTGCGCCCGACCTTCCAGTAGGCATCGCCGAGGTGATCGTTCAGCACCGGATCGGAGGGCTTGATGTCCACCGCCTTCTCGAGTTCGCGCACCGCATCCTCGTATTTGCCGAGGCGGAAATAGGCCCATCCCAGGCTGTCGATGATGTAGCCGTCGCGCGGTTGCAGCTCCACCGCCCGCTTCAGCATGACGAAAGACTCGTCGATATGCATCCCCATGTCGACCCAGGAATACGCCAGGTGATTGAGCACATGGGCGCGTG
>JANNFV010000193.1:0-2911 GCA_031380285.1 Hyphomicrobiales bacterium
GCTCGTGGCGCATCCCATTTTCGGCGTCAAACGTGACAAGACCGGCAAGCTCACGGGCACGCCTGCCCTTGCCCCTTCTGCTGGCGGGGAGGGACGCGAGAGTTTCATCCACATCCACCTGCCGATGCTGCCCGCGGCGGAAGCCGCCGATCTCCAGGCCAGCCTCGTCAAGGTCTATGACCATGTCCGGCAAGCCGTCGCCGATTTTGCTGCCATGCGCGACAGGTTGATGGCTGCGATCACATCGTACAAGACCAATCCACCGCCCCATGCGAAGGCGGATGTCGCGGAAGCCATCGCCTTTCTGGACTGGGCAGCGGCTGACCACATGACGCTGCTGGGCATGCGGGAATATCGGCTGACCGGTGACGATACAATGCCCGCACCGCAGCCCGGTTCGGGCCTGGGCATCCTGCGCGATCCTGCGGTGAATGTGCTGCGGCGCGGGCGCAATGACCTGACGATGACGCCCGAGATCCTGACCTTCCTGCGTGAGCCGCAGACGCTGATCATCACCAAGGCCAATGTGAAGTCGCTGGTGCATCGGCGGGTGCATATGGACTATGTCGGCGTGAAGATATTCGGTGCCGATGGCAAGGTTGCGGGTGAATTGCGCGTTGTCGGCCTGCTGACGGCCACGGCCTACAACGATCCCGTGACCAGTGTGCCCTATATCCGGCGCAAGGCCGAGCATGTGTTCGACAAGGCAGGTTTTCCCAAGGACAGCTATTCCGCACGCGCCCTGACCAATGTGCTCGAAAGCTATCCGCGTGACGAGCTGTTCCAGATCGCGCCCAAGCAGCTTGAGTCCTTCGCGCGCGATATCATGGCACTGGCAGACCGGCCCCGGCTGCGGGCCTTGGCGCGTGTCGACCGGTTCAACCGCTTCGTCTCGCTGCTCGTCTATATCCCGAAGGATCGCTACGACAGCGAGGTGCGCCGCAAGGTGGGCCTCTGGCTTGCGGCAGCCTACAAGGGCCGTGTTTCGGCGGCCTATCCTTCCTATCCGGAAGGACCGCTGGCCCGCACGCATTTCATCATCGGGCGGGACGAAGGGGCGACACCCGATATCAGCCGCGAGGCCCTGGAAGAGGGGATCGCCGCCATCGTGCGGACCTGGGGCGACCAGTTGCGCGAGGCGGCCATCGGGCAACCGGCAGCCGCCGCCCTGATCGGGCGCTATGCGGAAGGCTTTGGCGCGGCCTATCGCGAGGCCTTCACCGTTGCCGATGCGCTGCGGGACATGGCGGTCATCGATCGTTTGACGCCGGAGCGCCAGCGCCTGGTCAATCTGTATCGCCGCCGCGCGGAGGAAGAGAATCGGGCCAGCCTCAAGGTCTTTTCGCTGGGTGAAGCCGTATCGCTGTCGGAGCGCGTGCCCTTGCTGGAGGGCCTCGGCTTCCGGGTGATCAACGAGCGGACGTATCGGCTCACCACGCAGGCCGGTGGCGACGAGCGCAGCGTCTGGCTGCATGACATGACGCTGGAGCGGGCCGTGGGCGGCCCCATCGACATCGCTGCCATCGACCCCCGGATCGAGGCGGCGCTGATGGCGCTGTTCCATGGCCTGACGGAATCGGATCGTTTGAACGCCCTGGTGCTCGAAGCCGGTCTGGCGTGGCGCGAAGTGGCGATGCTGCGCACGCTGTCGCGCTATGCGCAGCAGATTCGTGCGCCCTACGGGCAGGACTACATCGCCGATACGCTGAAGAAGCATGCGGCGGTTGCTGCGGCGCTGGTCGCGCTGTTCCATGCGCGGTTCGATCCGCTGGGTGACGCGGCTGCCCGTCCGGCGCGCGAGGCCAAGGTTTCGCAGGAGATCGACGCCTTGCTCGCTGGCGTCCAGAGCCTCGACGAGGACCGCATCCTGCGGCTGTTCCGCAACCTTCTGCGGGCTGCGGTGCGCACGAATTTCTATCAGCCCGGCGAGGATGGCCGCCCGCGGTTTGTCATTGCCTTCAAATTCGACGCTGCCAAAATCACCAGCCTGCCGCTGCCCCGCCCGCTGTTCGAGATTTTCCTGCATTCGCCCCGTGTCGAAGGCGTGCATATGCGCTTCGGCAAGGTGGCGCGTGGCGGCATCCGCTGGTCCGACAGACCGCAGGATTTCCGCACGGAAGTGCTCGGCCTCGTCAAGGCGCAGCAGGTCAAGAACGCCGTGATCGTGCCTGTCGGTGCCAAGGGCGGGTTTGTGCCCAAGCAGTTGCCTCCGGCGTCCGATCGCGCGGCCTGGCTGGCGGAGGGCACCGAGGCTTACAAGATTTTTATTGCGACGCTGCTGACGCTCACGGACAATCTGGTGGGAGACAAGGTCGTGCCACCGTCCAGCACCGTGCGGCATGATCCCGATGATCCCTATCTGGTCGTCGCCGCCGACAAGGGCACGGCCACCTTCTCCGATACGGCCAATGGCATCTCGGAAGCGCATCACCATTGGCTTGGCGACGCCTTCGCGTCTGGCGGATCAGCCGGCTACGACCACAAGAAGATGGGCATCACCGCGCGGGGTGCCTGGGAGGCCGTAAAGCGGCATTTCCGCGAGATCGACATCGATATCCAGACGACGCCCTTCAGCGTGGCGGGCGTCGGCGACATGTCGGGCGATGTCTTCGGCAACGGCATGTTGCTGTCCGAGCAGATCCGGCTGGTCGCGGCCTTCGATCACCGCGATATCTTCCTTGATCCGACGCCCGATACGGCCAGGAGCTTCGCCGAGCGCCAGCGCATGTTCAACCTGCCGCGCTCAAGCTGGCAGGACTATGACAAGAGCCTGATCTCGAAGGGCGGTGGCATTTATCCCCGCAATGCCAAGGAAATTGTGCTGTCGCCAGAAGCGCAGGCCATGCTGGAGCTGAAGAGCCCGACAGCCACGCCCCAGGAGATCATGAACGCCATCCTGAAGATGCGCGTG
>JANNFV010000252.1:0-8818 GCA_031380285.1 Hyphomicrobiales bacterium
TACTTTGCGCCAGCCTGCGGTCCAAAATCACGCTCTGCGGACACCACTTCGTAAAGACCATAGCTGATTTTATAGTTGTAGGAGATCGCCCTGTTTCCTGGCAGCGTCCAAGGCGTGGTGGTCCAGATAACAATTGACGCACCAATGAGCGCATCACCAAGCGACCAATCATTTTTGTAAGCGTTGGACACGCCGATACCAGCCGAGGTGACCGGAAACGCCACCCAAACCATATCGCTCTGATAATCCTGATATTCAATCTCGGCTTCCGCCAGGCTCGTCTTCTCCACCACACTCCACATCACAGGCTTCGAGCCGCGATAGAGCTGGTCCGTCATGGCGAATTGCATGATCTCGCGGGCGATCTGCGCTTCTGCCGGATAGGTCATCGTCAGGTAGGGGTGGTCCCAGTCGCCCATGACGCCGAGGCGCTTGAACTCCTCGCGTTGCACGTTCACCCAGTGGTTGGCGAAATCTCGGCATTCCTTGCGGAATTCGTTGATCGGCACCTCGTCCTTGTTCTTGCCTTTGGCGCGGTACTGCTCCTCGATCTTCCATTCGATGGGCAGCCCGTGGCAATCCCAGCCCGGCACATAGTTGCTGTCGAAGCCCAGCATCTGCTGCGACCGCGTCACCAGATCCTTGAGGATCTTGTTCAGCGCGTGGCCGATGTGGATGTTGCCATTGGCGTAGGGCGGGCCATCATGCAGCACGAATTTCGGCCTGCCCGCGGAAGCCTTGCGCAGGCGGCCATAGAGGTTGCTCTCCTCCCAGCGCTGCCAGATCTGCGGCTCCTTCTCGGGAAGGCCCGCACGCATCGGGAATTCCGTCTGCGGCAGGTAGAGCGTCTTGGAATAATCAGGGGCATCGGTCATGGCGATGCTTTTCGCCAAGATGAGTGATGAATGCAAGCGCGGGGTGTCGAATAACTCTCCTTCCCCCTGCGGGGGAAGGTGGTCGCCTCTTGGCGACCGGATGAGGGAGAACCACCAACGGCTGGGATACTCCCTCATCCGTCAGGCTTCGCCTGCCACCTTCTCCCAAGGGAGAAGGAAATGCGCATCACGTCCTGGGGCGGCAGTTCGGGCTCGTGAACTCGCGCGGATCGATCTCGACGATCCCGTCGGTGCGGCCAACGCCCTTCGGCACATAGGCGTGGCAAGCCTGCGCCCGCTCGATGCGGAAGCGCAACCCCACCGTCTTGTCCGCCAGCACCTCCTTGAAGGGACGCGGCAGGTCTGGTGCGTTCCAGGGATGGATGCGCGCCGCGACGTGGTGATCGGAGAGCGCCTCGATATTCGCCATCTGGAAGTCATGGTCGCGCACCATTTCCAGCACACCGTGCAGATGCACCGCGCCATAGGGCTGGTCCGCATCGGCAATGCGGGCGGCTTCGGGCAGGCCATATTCCTGCTCCTTCTGGAACATGGCAATGGCGGTGACGGCACTGCTGATCGCATCGAAGGCATCGGTGGATTTCGCCACATGCCCTTCGAGGATCGGGTTGCCCTCGGCATCCTCGGCCAGCAGCACCGGCACATGCGCGTTGACCAGGCCGCCCGGCGTGACGGCAACCAGCGTGCACAATGCGCGTGCCGCCACGAAAGGCCGCACGAGCGTGAAGGGGATATCCTTGAATGAGGTTGGCGGTGTGTAGCTCAACATGGTGTGTCTCCCATCGCGCGTGACAGCCTGACGGGAGGTTACCGCAAAACCGGCGTTCGTCGAGGGGAATCAGGCGCTTTCCAGCATTTTTCGCGCTGTAAGGCTGTCCTTGTCCATTTGCAGGATCAGCGCATCCCTCCCGTCGAACTTCAGCTCCGGACGGATGAAGCCGGTGAAGGTGACATCGAGCATCTTGTCGTAGAGATTGCCTGCGAAATCGAAGAGATGCACCTCAAGCTTGGGCTCCCCGCCATCGAAGGTGGGGCGGATGCCGAAGCTCGCCACGCCAGGCCGTTGCACGCCCTCCAGCAGGACGCGGACGGCATAGATCCCGTGTTTCAGCGCGACATCCCGAGGCAGATGCAGATTGGCGGTGGGATAGCCGAGCAACCGGCCCCGCTTGTCCCCATGGGCGACGAGAGCCCGCACCTGCCATTCCCTGCCAAGGAACTGCGTGGCACCCGCAATGTCGCCGTCCCGCAGCAGGCCCCGGATATGCGACGACGAGACAATCGTGCCGTCCAGCACCACCGGCGGCAGGATGGACACCGGAACGCCTGCGGCGCTGCCCATCTCGACCAGAAGCGCCGGGGAGCCTTGTCGCCCCTTGCCGAAGTGAAAATCCGGTCCAATCACCACGCCCGAGGCGTTGAACCTGCCAAGCACAAGCCCGGTGACGAAATCCTCGGCGGAAACGGCCGCAAGGGCCGCATCGAAGGTCAGGGTGATCATGCCTTGCGCCCCAAGCGCCGCTGCCGCTTCGGCCTTGAGATCGGGCGGTGTCAGCCGGAACAGCGGCTGATCCGGGCGAAAGAACCGGCGCGGATGCGGCTCGAAGGTCAGGATCGCAGGCGGCGCTTTCAGATCGCGGCCAAGCCGGATGGCCTCGCGCAACAGCGCGGCATGGCCCAGATGCATGCCGTCGAAATTGCCGATGGCCAGCACCGGACGCATCAGGCCGCCGGGCAGCGAAGCGGGATCAAGCAGGGAGATGAACGGTTGTGCCATGGGTTTCCGCTCCGGTCATGTCGTTCCGTGCGTCACCCGTCAAGCCGCTGATTTTTACGGGGTTTGCGACCCATGGAGCCGCGGTGTGAAAGGCCCGGCATTAACCAGATGGCAACCCGCTTGCTCTAGATCATGAAAGGATTGGGCAAGGATGGCATCTGCTGCCGCGGCCCAGACGGGTTGAATGACTGCGGCCCTGGGCCTGCAGAACGGAGTTTGGACACGATGGCGCTCGATACTTCCATGCCCATCCTGGTGGTCGATGACTATCAGACCATGGTTCGCATCATCCGCAACCTCCTCAAGCAGCTTGGATTCGAGGATGTGGATGAGGCCGCTGACGGCACGGCTGCGCTGTCGAAGCTGAAGGAAAAGCGCTATGGCCTGGTCATTTCCGACTGGAACATGGCACCGATGACCGGCTATGAGTTGCTGCGCAATGTGCGGGGTGACGAGGGCCTGCGTGCCATGCCTTTCATCATGGTGACGGCGGAATCGAAGACCGAGAACGTCATCGCCACCAAGAAGGCAGGCGTGAACAACTACATCGTCAAGCCATTCAACGCCCAGACGTTGAGGAGCAAGATCGAGGCGGTCTGCGGCATCTGATCCGCTAACACCCGCAGCACATGCGCAAAGACGGCCTTGGCCGTCTTTTTTGTTTTGAACAGTCTATCAGATCAATTTCTGCATCACGGCGCTGGGTTGGGCCGTCTGCTGTGCCAGAAACGGCAGAAGCCTGTCCCGGCTCAACCGCCCCACGCTGTCGTGGAGGTCTCCCGCATGGATGCCCGCGCTCAGGAACAGGCTGTCGACACCAAATTGCGCGGCACCGACAACATCGGTGCGGATGGCGTCGCCAATCGCCAGAATGCGGGATTTCTCGGGCTGGTGGCCGAGCAATTCCGTTGCCCTGGCCAAGGTCGCGGCATAGATCGGCGGATGCGGCTTGCCCGCATGCACAACCTTGCCGCCCATCTCCTCGTAGATCGCCGCGATGGCACCCGCGCAGGGAATGAGCTTGTGCCCGCGCTCCACCACGAGATCGGGATTGGCGCAGATCATCGGCAATTGCCTGCGGTGGATCGCTTCGACGAGGCCGCGATAATCCTCCGCCGTTTCTGACTCGTCGTCGGCAAGGCCCGAACAGATGACGAAGGCGGCGTCTTCCACGCCAACCCTGCGCACGCCAAGATCGCGGAACAGGGGCTCGTCCTTGTCCGCGCCGATATGGAGGCAGCGGTTGTCCGGTTCGGCCCGCGCCAGTCCGTGGGTGACGTCGCCCGAGGTGACGACCGCATCATAGGCCGAGCGCATCACGCCGAACTGGTCGAGTTGCTCGATCACCGACCAGTGGGGTCGCGGCGCATTCGAGATCATGACCACGATGCCCCCCCGCTTGCGGAAGCTGGTCAGGGCCGCTCCAGCCTCGGTATGGGGGGCAAGCCCGTTATGCACGACGCCCCAGACATCGGAGAAGATGACGTCATAGCGGTCGGACCACGCGGCAAGGCTGGCGAGAATGGGCACAGGGGGCGAAGAAACGGCTGACAAGGGACGGTCTCGCAGGGGCTGGAATCGAAAGGGCAGTTCAGGCTGCCTCCCTCGACCATGGGGCACCGCCCATCGTCAAGCGCGGCGCAACAGGCTCCGGAAGGACTGGCGCTGCCCGCGCTGGGGAGGGGCCGCCGAATCGGCAGAGGGTCGGGATGCCTCCGCCGCTCTCTTCATGGCCGTGGCGCGGTCCACGGGAGCGTCAACAGCCTTCGGTTGAAGAATCTCGGGGCGCACCGGGCGTGACGCGCCAAACAGGGGGCCGATCGCCAATGGAATCGAGAAATCCAGCAGATCGAGAATGGTCTGCTCCGACGCGATCTGGCTCACCAGCAGGTCGATGCCCCGGCGCTGGAGGAACTCCGCCAGATCGGCGGGATGGATGTCAAAGCCAGCCTCGCCATCCTGACCAGCCTCGATCAGCGTCTGTGCGGCAATCCTGACCTGCCGGATGCCACGCGCAGCCATTTCCACCATGTCGAGCCGCAGATGCGGCAGGCGGTTCAGTCCGAAACGGATGCCCTTGCCGGACAGTCCGGTCATCGCATCCCGCGCGGCCTCGGGCAGGGCCCGCAGGTCGGCATCGCTGATGTCCAGCATCAGGCCGCTTGCCAGCCCCGTATCCTGGCGCAGCAGGCGTTCCAGCATCTCCAGGAACGAGGCATTGCCAAGTGTCGTACCCGAGATGGTGCAGGTCAGCAGCACGTCCCGCTCCCGTGCCCTGAGAATGCGCAGGACATGGACTGCGCGGTCAACCAGGACGCGATCATACTCCGCGTCGAGCTGGGTTGCGGCAGCGATCCGGCGCAGGTCCGCATCGGTTTGCAGATCGTCCTGCTCGCCCTTGAGCCGCAAGGTCGCCTCATATCCCCGGGTCTTGCGCTGGGGAAGGGCCACCATCGGTTGCAGGCACAGCTCCAGCCGGTCGCTGCTCAAGGCGGCTGCCAGGGTCGATTTCAACTCTGCCATCACGGCGGGTGAAGGCGCTGTCATTGCGCTGGCAGGCATGGGCGCAGCAGGCAATTTTGCACCAGATGAGGGCAGATCCGCGGTGAAGCCCAGTTCCGCCTCATCCTCATACCAGTCCGGTGCGTGCGCAGACGCCGCTTGTTGCGTGAAGGCTGAACCACCATCCCTCACCGTGCCAAGCCGCGTCTCATGGTCCGCCACGCTTTTCGCCAGATCACTGACCAGCGAGCCCAGAACCTCGATATCCGCCGCGGCAGCCCGCCAGACCAGAGCGGGCGACTCGATGGTCCGCCGCTCGATCTCCGCCATCTTGGCCAGCGTCTGCGCCTGCCGCTCGCCCAGAAAGCTCAGTTCATCTCGAAGCGCGCTCACCTCTTGCGACAGGCCGCTCTGGCGGGATTGGGCACCCAGAAGGCGCATGGTCGCCACCGCGCACCCCGCAGCGGCCAAGCCGGCGAGCCCCGCCGCAAGCGCTGGCGCACCGGCCGCCGCCGTGAGGGCAGCACCCGTCGCGCCTCCCGCAAGGGCGGCACCGCCAGCGGCACCCAGTGCCTTGATTGTCGTCAGCCCCGCCATGGGTCTCCCGATCCTGCTCGCCCGGAGCAGATACTGCCCTGAACGGGTATTGCAGCTGATTCGCTTTTTGCCGAGCATGATGCATCATCTCGGACAGTTTGAGAATCATCTCGCGAGGTCATTCATGCCGCGTTTCTTCAATCCACGCCGCATTGCCCAGCCGGGCTCGCTCTACAGCCAGGGCGTGGTGCATTCCGCCAGGGCCAGGAGGCTGATCATATCCGGCCAGGTCGGCGCAAGGCTCGATGGCTCCGTCGCCGAGACGCTCGAGGAACAGATGGAGATTGCCTGGGACAATCTCATCGAGGTCTTGCGAGAGGGCGGCATGACCGTCGCGGATCTCGTCAAGGTCGTCACTTTCGTGACCGTTCCCGGCTCGGTCGCGCTGGCCCGCAAGGTGCGTCTGCGCAAACTCGGCCAGCATGCTCCGGCCTCGACCTATCTGGAGGTTGCGGGCCTGGCGACGCCACAGTTCCTCTTCGAGGTCGAGGGAGAGGCCGTGAGCGAGGATCCTGCGTCGATCTACGATGACCTGCCCGATGCCGCGGCCCAGACCGGGAGCTTCCGGACCCGTTCCTGACGGTGTGTACCTGCAGTCTTGAAAGGCACCGTCATCGGTAGCACTATGGTATGAGAACAGAACAACAGGGATCCCCATGTCGCCCGCTTTTTTGGAGTCCGCGGATGTGTCAAATCCCACGCGGCGGAACATTGTCGCAGGGGGCTTGCTCGCGGGTGGATTGGCAATCGCAGGACTGTCCGCCGCAGGCGACGCCCAGGCGCAGGCGGGCCCGGTGACCATCAAGCTGCGGATTCTGGAGACCACGGATATCCACGTGCATGTCCAGTCCTATGATTATTACCGCGATCAGCCCGATGATACGGTTGGTCTGGCGCGGATCGCGAGCCTTGTCGACAAGGCAAGGGCGGAAGTCCGCAACACGCTGCTCTTCGAGAACGGCGATTTCCTGCAAGGCAATCCGCTGGGCGACCTCATGGCCTATGAGCGGGGCTTCAAGGGCGGTGATACCCATCCCATCATCCGGGCCATGAACCAGATGAAGTTCGATGCCGGCACGCTGGGCAACCACGAGTTCAACTACGGGCTCGAATTCCTGGCGAAGTCACTGGCGGGGGCCAGGCACGCCACGGTCTGCGCCAATGTCGTGAAGGGGCAGCTTGCGGGCAACGTCCGCAGCGATGACACGCTGGTGCGCCCCTATGTGATCCTGGATCGTGACGTCGTGGACGAGTCAGGTGGCTCGCATCGCTTGCGGGTCGGCGTCATCGGCTTCACGCCTCCGCAGATCATGCAGTGGGACCAGACCCATCTGCGCGGCAAGGTGGACACCCGCGACATCGTCGAAAGCGCCCGGGCCTGGGTGCCGGAAATGAAGGAACGCGGTGCCGATATCATCGTGGCACTGGCTCATACCGGCATTTCCAGCGCCAGACCGCAGGGCAGGGACGAGAATGCAGCGTTGCATCTGGCCTTCGTTCCCGGCATCGACGTGATCCTCACCGGCCATCTTCATCTGGTCTTTCCCGGCCCCGTCTTCAAGGACAGGCCCGGCATCGACATCGAGAAGGGCACGCTGAACGGCATTCCTGCCGTCATGGCGGGTTTCTGGGGCAGTCACCTCGGGCAGATCGACCTGACGCTGCAGAAGAGCGGCTCCGAGTTCAAGGTTGTCGGCCACTCCGTCGGCACCCTGCCCATCTTCAAGCGAGAGGCAGGCAAGGTTGTGCCGCTGGCGGAAGCCAAGCCGGATCTCCTGGCATCGGTGCAGGCCGAGCATGACGCCACGCTGGAGTATGTCCGTCGCCCTGTTGGCAAGACGGCGAAGGCGATGGACACCTATTTTGCGCTGATCGCCGACAATGCGGCGCTGCAGGTCATCTCCGATGCCCAGATCTGGTATGCAAAGCCCCTGCTGGCCGGAACGCCGCATGCCGGACTGCCGCTCCTGTCGGCAGTCGCCCCCTTCAAGGCGGGTGGGCGCGGTGGCGTGGAGTTCTACACGCAGATCGCGGAGGGACAGCTCGCCCTCAAGAACGTCGCCGACCTCTACATCTATCCCAACACGCTGAAGGCGGTGCGGGTCAACGGCCAGCAGTTGAAAGACTGGCTGGAGATGGCCTGCGGTCTCTTCAACCAGCTCAAACCAAGCGATGATGAACAGCCGCTGATCAACGCGGCCTTCCCGGCCTTCAATTTCGACATGATCGATGGCGTGACCTACCAGGTCGATCTCGCCCAGCCCGTCAAATACGACAGCACGGGAAAGCTGGTCGATGCCTCCGCCAGCCGCATCGTCGGGTTGGCCTATCAGGGCAAGCCGGTCACGCCGGAGCAGGAATTCGTGGTGGTCACCAACAACTACCGCGCCTCGGGCGGCGGCAATTTCCCTGGCAACGACGGCAAGACCATCGTGCTGGATGCACCGGATGCCACACGCGATGTGATCATCAGGTTCTTCCAGCAGACCGGCACGCTTGACCCCAGGGCGGATGACAACTGGAGCCTGAAGGCGGTGCCGGGCGCGAAGAATGTGGTGTTCGAGAGCAATCCGAAGGCAAAAGCACTCGTTTCAACCGTCAGGGGGGTCAGTGCTGCCGGTGACGGTGCAAACGGATTTGCGAAGTTCAAGCTGGATTTGAGTGTGTGAAGCTATCTCTCTCTTCCCTCTTGGGGGAAGATATCAGGCGAAACCTGCCGGATGAGGGTGAACCCCTACCCTCAGTGATTTGCCCTCATTCGTCCGCCAAAGGGGCGGGCACTTTCTCCCGAGGGAGAAGGAAGAAAATCATCTCAATCCTTCGTTCCGACGGCTGCGAGGTAGAGATCGATCAGTTGCTCCTGCTCGATGCGTTCCGCAGTCTCCTGTCGGCGGATGGACACGACCTTGCGCAGGACCTTGGCATCGAAACCATTGCCCTTGGCCTCGGCATAGACTTCCTTGATGTCCTCCGACAGCGCCTTCTTCTCTTCTTCCAGCCGTTCGATCCGCTCGATGATCGACTTGAGCTGCTGGGCGGTCTGCGG
>JANNFV010000265.1:0-2992 GCA_031380285.1 Hyphomicrobiales bacterium
GATGTGGCGCGCGAGATCGGCGAGGATGTCGATCCGGACGCCATCCATCTGGCACGGCTCACGCTGCGCCGGGCCATTGGTGCCGCTGTCGCGGATACAGCACTCGCAGCCTATCAGCAGTTCGGCGAAGCCTGCACCTACAAGCCAGATGCAGCGGATGCGGGTCGCAGGGCGCTCGCCAATACGGCGCTTGATCTTCTGGTCACCGGGCAGGTGTCCGGAGCCCCCGATCTGGCCTTCGCCCAGTTTTCCAATGCCAACAACATGACGGATCGTTTCGCAGCCCTTGCCACCTTGGTGCATGCGGGTGGACCACTGCGGGACCAGGCGCTGGCAACATTCGAAACAGCCTATCAGGACAACCCTCTCGTGATGGACAAGTGGTTTGCCCTGCAAGCCGTCACGGCAGAAGCCGACGTGATCGACAGGATCCGCGTCTTGATGCACCATCCCGCCTTCAGCTTCACCAACCCGAACCGGACACGTGCGCTGATTGGGGGCTTCGCGATGTCCAATGCTACGCAGTTCCACCGCCTGGATGGTCAGGGATATCAGTTCGCGGCGGAGATGATCCTGCAGATCGACACCAGGAACCCGCAGGTTGCGGCCCGCATCATGACGGCTTTCCGCAGTTGGCGGAACATGGAGCCGGGACGCAGGGCCAAGGCGCATGATGCCCTTGTTCAGATCGCCAACCGGAACACCCTCTCCCGCGATTTGCGCGACATCGTCGAGCGCACCCTCACATAAACAACAGGTTTCAAGCGTACGAATACCTCAGGCGATGCCTTGAGTGATGCAAAGATGACTCACTTCCATTTCATCCGATGATTAATTCGATTTAAATTTCTAAATCCATCTGGACAGCCACACGATCAGCGATTCAAGTAGGGGTGATTCGGAGCCGTGGGGCGGTTGCGAACCATTCATGAACCAATCAGAGTGAGGCCATCGATGGCGCGCTTTACCGCGTCCAGCGCCTACTTGCGCACGGGAACGATCACGGGCTTGGCCAAGGCCGTCGCCCGGCCGTCCTATCTGCAGAAAGTGGCTGCCGAGCCGCTGCTGCGCCGCATCGTTCCCTTCCTGATCATCGTTTTTCTCGGCGCGACCTGGGCCGGTGTCATCATCCAGCTGAACAATGGCCGCAGTGAAGCCATCCGCAGCGCCCGGGTCGACATGGAGCTGATCAGCACGATTGCAGCCCTCGATCTGCCAATCGAGCTGGGGACGAACAGCGGTATGCTGGGCCGCACCATCAACAACAGCCTGCTCGCATCACTTCCGCCCTACGCCCTGGAAAATGATCGCAGGGCCTATCTCATCAACCAGAAGTCTGAAATCGTCGCCAGCACAACCTCCGGCATGATTGGTCGCACATTGGACTCCCTGCTGGGCATTGCGCAACCGCTCAGCAGTCTCGCGGATCGCGCCGGTGTCATGCAGATGACCCTCGCGGATGGAACGGAAGCCCTTGCCACCGTGCGCAATCTGCCGGCCGGCCTCGGTCAGTTCGCGATGGTTCAACCCATCCGCAGCGCCATTGCACCCTGGCGCGACAGGGCGGTATCGCTGGCGCTGCTCGCCGCTGCGGCCACCATCGTCATCGGGGCGCTGGGCATCGCATTCTTCCAGCAAAGCGCCCGCGCCCACGAAGCCGATGTGATCTGCGCCGAAGTGCGCAGCCGCATCGACCGGGTGCTGAACAGCGGTCGCTCCGGTCTGTGGGATTGGGATATCTCGCGTGGCCGCATCTTCTGGTCCGACAGCATGTTCGCGCTGCTCGGGCGCGACCGCCAGGACGAGTTCCTGTCCTTCGGAGATATCCGCCAATGGCTGCACCCCGACGACGGCAATCCCTTCGACGCCGCCGACATGCTGGCTGGAAAACAGCAGCACGCCATCGACCAAGAGTTCCGCCTGCAACATGCCGACGGGCATTGGGTCTGGATTCGTGCACGCGGTGAGCTGACCCGAGACAGCGAGACATCGCACCTTGTCGGAATCGCGGTCGATATCACGGAGCAGAAGGCGCAAGGCGAAAAGCAGGCCACGGCGGACTTGCGGGTCCGCGATGCCATCGAGACGATTTCGGAAGCTTTCGCGCTGTTCGATGCCCAACAAAACCTGGTGATCGCCAACACCAAGTATCAACGGCTGCTGGACCTGCCGCCGGAGCTGGCGCGCACAGGCGTATCGCTGACAAACATTCTCGAACAATCCAACAGCGACAGCATCGCGCTGGAGCAGACGATCAGCGAATGCGAAATCACCGGCAACCGCAGCTACGAGATGAATCTCACGGATGGCCGCTGGTTCCAGGTCAACGAACGCGCGACCAAGGACGGAGGCCATGTCTCGGTCAGTTCCGACATCACGGCGCACAAGTCCTATGAAGAGTCGCTGGCCGCCAGCAACATGGTGCTGGAGAAAACCGTCGAGGATCTCGAGCTTTCGAGGGGTGCCCTGCAGAACCAGGCGATCACGCTCGCCGAGCTGGCGGAGAGCCATCTCGAACAAAAGGCGCAGGCGGAAAGCGCCAACCGGGCCAAGGCCGAATTCCTGGCCAACATGAGCCACGAATTGCGCACGCCGCTCAACCACATCATCGGCTTCTCCGAAATGATGGAGAGCGGCATCTATGGTCCGCTCGGCAACGACCGCTACGACGAATACATCAAGGATATCGGCGTCAGTGGCCGCTACCTGCTCGAAGTCATCAGTGATATTCTGGACATGTCGAGCCTGGAGGCGGGTCGCATCAAGCTGGAGCGCAAGCAGGTTGCCCTGAGCGAGATCGTCCAGGACGTCTTGGCGAATCTCCAGGATATTGCAGTGGAGCGCGGCATTGCCCTCGAGATCGCGACGTCGGGTCCGCTTCACGTCGTCGGCGACCGCAAGGCCTTCCGCCAGATCATCGAAAGCCTGCTGGGCAACGCCGTCAAGTTCACGTCCGAAGGCGGCCGGGCTGGCCTTCGGGCAAAACGGGTGG
>JANNFV010000283.1:0-2059 GCA_031380285.1 Hyphomicrobiales bacterium
GCCGAAATAGGGATCTGTCTTGAACTTGGCCTTGGCCAGCGAGCCGTCCAGCGCTGCAGTCAGCAGACGCCGCGTCACGCGGATCGGCATGCGGCGTCCCACACCGTATTTGCCGCCGGTCCAGCCGGTGTTGACCAGCCAGCAATCGACATGATGCTTGGCGATGAGATCGCGCAGCAGGTTGCCATAGACCGACGGGTGCGAGGGCATGAAGGGCGCGCCGAAGCAGGTGGAGAACGTGGCCTCCGGGTCTTTCACGCCGCGCTCGGTGCCGGCCACCTTGGCGGTGTAGCCCGAGAGGAAGTGATACATGGCCTGTGCGCCATCCAGCTTGGCGATGGGAGGCAGCACGCCCCAGGCATCGCAGGTGAGCATCACGATGTTCTTCGGAATGCCCGCACGGCCCGTCGTGGACGCATTGGGGATGAAATCGAGCGGATAGGCGCAGCGCGTGTTCTCTGTCTTGGTGGCGTCGTCGAAATCCGGCAGGCGGGTGATCGGATCGATGGTGACATTCTCCAGCACGGTGCCGAAGCGCTGCGTCGTGGCATAGATCTCGGGCTCCGCCTCGGGTGAGAGACGGATGGTCTTGGCGTAGCAGCCGCCCTCGAAGTTGAACACGCCGGTGGGCGCCCAGCCATGCTCGTCATCGCCCAGAAGCGTGCGGTCGGGGTCCGCGGACAGCGTTGTCTTGCCGGTGCCTGAAAGGCCGAAGAACACGGCGACATCGCCATCCTTGCCGACATTGGCCGAGCAATGCATCGGCATCACCTTCACCTTCGGCAACACATAATTGAGATAGGTGAAGACGCTCTTCTTCATCTCGCCCGCGTATTCCGTGCCGCCGATCAGCACGATCTTGCGGGTGAAATCGCAGGCGATCACGGTTTCGGAGCGACAGCCATGGCGCACCGGATCGGCCTTGAAGCTCGGCAGATCGACAATGGTCATGTCCGGATCGAACCCGGCCAGTTCCTCCCGGGCAGGGCGGATCAGCAGGTTGCGGATGAAGAGCGAATGCCAGGCCATTTCTGTATAGACCCGGGTGCGGACGCGGTAGGCCGGATCAGCGCCGCCGTGCAGATCCTGCGCAAAGAGCGCCTTGCCCTCGGCATGGGCGAGCATGTCGCCCAGCAACATATCGAAATGGCCGCCGGTGATCGCGCCGTTGTTGTCCCACCACACGGTGTCGGTGGTCATGGCATCCTTGACGACGAACTTGTCCTTGGGGGAGCGGCCCGTGAAGATGCCGGTATCGACGCGCAGTGCGCCACCCTTGACCAGCATGGCCTCGCCGCGCTTCAGCGCCTCCTCGTAGAGTGCTGGTGCCTCGAGGTTCCAGCTCACCGATTTCAACTTCCTGAAGCCGAAGGATGCCGAATCGTTCCGGGCGTTGAAAATGCCGATGTTGTTCATGAGAGGCCTCCCGTCGCGCCGTTTCGCATCGCGCATGTGGCGCAAGGCCATACTCAAAAACCCCCTTGAACTCAATGAATCGGAGCGCAATGCTGGCGATCTTTTTGCGTTTTCCCTGAATGAACGTGGTTGACGAAGCCTTTCCTGCGGTGTCTTGCAGGGATACCCGTCCGGATGGCTCGATGAACTCCCAGAACCAGAATCGCCTTGGCATTGCGCTGATGTGCCTCGGCATTCTTCTCTTCGCGCTCAATGACGTGATGGGGAAATGGCTGCTTGCGACCTACGGCGTGGGGCAGGTCATGCTGTTGCGCAGCGTGGCTGCCATGCTGATCCTCGTTCCCTTCGCGCTGAAGGCTGGCCTCGGGACGATCCTGCATGCACCACGCCCAGGCCTGCAACTGGCCCGTGCCTTTTTCGGCACGGTGGAAACGGCCTGCTTCTACTGGGCCGTGACGACGCTGCCGCTGGTCAGCGTGATGACCTATTATCTCGCGGCTCCGCTGTATGTGGCGGCCATTGCGCCCTTCCTGCTGAAGGAGCGCCTGGGGCGCGACCAGTGGCTGGCGGTGATCCTCGGATTTGTGGGCGTGCTGCTGGTGCTGCAACCCTCCGCTGAAACGCTTTCCTTGCCCGCCATCGT
>JANNFV010000307.1:0-9490 GCA_031380285.1 Hyphomicrobiales bacterium
CGTGGCTGGGCATGACCGCCTTCAGCGTCATCGCGCTGATGCTCTCGCTGCTGATCTTCATCGGCGAAGCGGTGAGGGATGCGTTCGATCCGAGGAAGACTTTTGCGTGAGGTGCTATGGTGAGCAATGACATCTCGGAGAATCTCGATCAGTACCCAATCGCTGTTCTACAGGATCGTTACATGGGGACTTACTCGCGTGGGCGTTGGCTCGCGATTGCGGTAGCCGACAAACTTGAAAACGGTTCTTATCGCGTCGTACGAATCCTTGAGAGTGGCCCCTTTGGCGATGATTCAGACGCAATGGAATTTTGGGCTGATCCACCTTCTTGGATTGCGGCCGCTGAAACTCCTGATGGTGCCATCGCCAAGTTGAAAGCAAAATTGAAAGTCTAGTCTGTTGTTGGACACCCCCCTCCTCACCGTCCGTGATCTTTCCGTCGCCTTCCGTCAGGGCGGCAAGGAGACGCTTGCGGTCGATCGTGTGTCGTTCTCGCTGAACAAGGGCGAGACGCTGGCGGTCGTCGGTGAATCCGGCTCTGGAAAGTCCGTTTCCGCGCTCTCCATCGTGAAGTTGCTCGCCTACCCCGCCGCCTCGCATCCCTCGGGCGAGATCATCTTCAACGGCAAGGATATTCTCAAGGCGTCCGAGGACGAGATGCGGGCGATCAGCGGCAATGACATCACCATGGTGTTCCAGGAGCCGATGACCTCGCTCAATCCGTTGCACACCATCGAGCAGCAGATCGGCGAAATTCTCGAGCTGCATGGCCGTGCATCCGGCTCCAACCTGCGTCCACGCGTCATCGAATTGCTGAGCAAGGTCGGCATCCCCAATGTCGAGGAGCGGCTTGCGGCCTATCCGCACCAGCTTTCGGGTGGGCAGCGCCAGCGCGTGATGATTGCCATGGCGCTGGCGAATGAGCCGGAACTGCTGATCGCCGATGAACCGACAACGGCGCTGGATGTGACCGTGCAGGCGCAAATCCTGGCGCTGTTGAAGAAGCTGCAGGCCGAGCACGGCATGGCGATCCTGTTCATCACCCATGACCTGGGGATTGTGCGCAAGCTCGCCCACAATGTGGTCGTGATGAAAAAGGGCCAGGTCGTGGAGGCCGGATCGGTGGCGGATGTCTTCGGCAAGCCGCAGCATCCCTATACGCAGGCGCTGCTGGCCTCGGAGCCGAAGGGACGCCCGGCGCGGCCAGACCTGTCGCGCAAGGTGATCGTCGAGACGGACAAGTTGAAAATCTGGTTCCCGATCAAGAAGGGATTCCTGCGCAAGACAGTGGGTCATGTGAAGGCGGTCGACGAGATTTCGGTGACGGTGCGCGAGGGCGAAACCGTTGGCGTGGTGGGCGAATCCGGATCAGGCAAGACGACGCTCGGCCAGGCGATCCTGCGGCTCATCCGCTCCGATGGTGCCATCCTGTTCATGGGGGAGCGCATCGACGGCAAGCTGTTCAAGGAAATGCGGCCCTTGCGCAAAGACCTGCAGATCGTCTTCCAGGATCCGTTCGGCTCGCTCTCGCCCCGCCTCTCCGTGGCGGAAATCGTGGAGGAGGGACTGGTCGTGCAGAATGCGGCGCTGTCCTATGCGGCGCGCCGCGAGATCGTCGCCAAGGCCTTGCAGGACGTGGGCCTCGATCCAGCCGCCATGGATCGCTATCCGCATGAGTTCTCTGGCGGGCAGCGCCAGCGCATCGCTATCGCCCGTGCCATGGCGCTCAGCCCGAAATTCGTGGTGCTGGACGAGCCGACATCGGCGCTCGACAAGACCGTGCAGGTGCAGATCGTTGAGCTGTTGCGCAAGTTCCAGGCGGAGCGCGGGCTGGCCTATCTCTTCATCAGCCATGACCTGCAGGTGGTGCGTGCCCTCGCGAACGAATTGATCGTGATGAAGAACGGCAAGGTGGTGGAAGCCGGGCCAGCGGCAGACATCTTCGCCAATCCGCAGACCGAATACACCAAGGCGCTGCTGGCAGCGGCGTTCAGCCATGAAGCTGCGCCCGCCATGGTGGGCTGACCGGCATGGCCCGCGCCATCATCCTTGTGCTCGACAGTTTCGGCATTGGTGGTGCGCCAGATGCAGGGGCTTACGGCGATGCAGGGAGCAATACTTTCGGGCATATCGCATCGGCTTGCGCCACGGGGCAGGGCGACCGTTCAGGCTTGCGGGCAGGGCCGCTCAGGCTGCCCAATCTCGATGCGCTGGGGCTGGGAGCGGCGGGCCATGCGGCGACCGGCACGCTTGCCCCAGGATTTTCGACGCAACCCCGACGTGGGGTTGCAGCCGCCGCCATCGAGACCTCGCGCGGCAAGGACACGCCTTCTGGCCACTGGGAGATCGCGGGATGTCCCGTGCCCTTCGAGTGGGGTTATTTCGCCGATACCATTCCCTGTTTTCCAGCTGACCTGACGGCGGCCATCATCCGCGAGGGGAAACTGCCGGGTATCCTGGGTGATCGGCACGCATCGGGCACAGGGGTGATCGAGGAGTTCGGAGAGGAATGCCTGCGATCCGGCAAACCGATCCTCTACACCTCGGTCGATTCCGTGCTGCAGATCGCAGTCCATGAGGAGCAGTTCGGATTGCAGCGGCTCTATGATCTCTGCAAGACCTGTCGCAAGCTGGTCGATCCGCTGATGATCGGGCGGGTGATCGCCCGGCCATTCCTCGGCACCACAAAGGCCGATTTCAAGCGCACGCCCAACCGCAAGGATTTCGCCATTCCGCCACCGGATGGCAACATTCTCGACCGCTGCGCCGAGGCTGGCCGCAGCGTGGTCACCATTGGCAAGATCGGCGATATCTTCGCGCATCGCCACACCGGCCAGGAGCGCAAGGGTCGCTCCAACGACGAGCATGTCACGCTGATGCTCGAGGCATTGGACGGCATGGCCGATGGCGGTTTCCTGTTCGTGAACCTGGTGGATTTCGACACCGAGTATGGCCACCGCCGGGACGTGCCGGGCTATGCGGCTTGCCTCGAAGCCTTCGACAGGCGCCTGCCCGAAATCGAGGCGCGCCTCAAAGCGGGTGATCTGCTGGTGATCACGGCGGACCATGGCAATGATCCGACCTGGCGGGGGACCGACCATACCCGGGAATGCGTGCCGGTGCTGATGACAGGTCCGGGCATTGTCGCGGCCAATGTCGGCAGGCGAGAGACGTTCGCCGATATGGCGGCGACTGTGGCGCATCACCTGGGCTTGCCTGCCACGCCGTTTGGTCAGCCGATCGCGATCACCTTCAGGCATTGAAAAAGCCGGACACATTGAAAAAGCCGGACGCTTGGAGCATCCGGCTTTGCAATCATGTCACCCTGAAATGGCGAGGCAATCACGCCTGTGGCTGTGGCTCCATGCCCGCATCCGGCTCCGGCTTGGGCCTGCCCTTGCCGGTGGACGGCACGGCGGTGCCGCGCGGCGTCGCGGGCCGGTCGTCGTCGGGACGGTTGATCGGCTTGCCCGCGATGATGTCCTTGATTTCATCGCCAGTCAGCGTCTCGTATTCAAGCAGCGCCTTGGCGACGGCTTCCAACTGCTTCTTCTTCGTCGTCAGGATCTTGCGGGCATCCTCGTAGCCGCCATTGATCAGGCGGCGAACCTCGGCATCCACCTTCTGCGCGGTGGCTTCCGACATGCTCTGCTGGCGGCCCATCGACATGCCCAGGAACACCTCTTCCTGCTGGTCGCCGTACATCACGGTGCCCAGTTCATCGGAGTAACCCAGGCGCGTCACCATGGCACGTGCCATGGCGGTGGCCTGCTGGATATCGCCTTGCGCCCCGGAGGTGATGTTCTCCTTGCCGAAGATCAGTTCCTCCGCCACGCGGCCACCCATGGCGACAGCGAGGTGGGAGGTGTATTCGACATAGCGCATCGAATACTTGTCGCCCTCCGGCAGGAACTTGACCATGCCGAGCGCACGTCCGCGCGGAATGATCGTGGCCTTGTGGACCGGCATACCGGCGGGCACGCTGAGGCCGACGAGAGCGTGGCCCGCTTCGTGATAGGCCGTCAGCTTCTTCTCGTCCTCCGACATGGCCATCGACTTGCGCTCCGCGCCCATCATGACCTTGTCCTTGGCATCCTCGAATTCGGCGTGCGTCACCAGCCTGCGGCCACGGCGTGCAGCGAGAAGGGCCGCTTCGTTCACGAGGTTCATCAGATCGGCACCCGAGAAGCCCGGTGTGCCGCGCGCGATGATGCGCAGGTCAACGTCGGGAGCCAGCGGAACCTTGCGCACATGCACCTTGAGGATCTTGTCGCGTCCGTTCACATCGGGGTTCGGCACGGTGATCTGACGGTCGAAACGGCCCGGGCGCAGCAGTGCCGGGTCGAGCACGTCAGGTCTGTTGGTGGCCGCGATGATGATGATCGACTCATTCGGCTCGAAGCCGTCCATCTCGACCAGCAATTGGTTCAACGTCTGCTCGCGCTCGTCATTGCCGCCGCCGAGGCCCGCACCACGATGGCGACCGACCGCGTCGATTTCGTCGATGAAGATGATGCAGGGCGCGTTCTTCTTGGCCTGGTCGAACATGTCGCGGACGCGGGAAGCGCCGACGCCCACGAACATTTCGACGAAGTCGGAACCGGAGATGGTGAAGAACGGCACATTGGCCTCGCCCGCGACGGCGCGTGCCGTCAGCGTCTTGCCTGTGCCGGGAGGGCCAACCAGCAGCACGCCGCGCGGAATGCGACCGCCGAGGCGCTGGAATTTCTGCGGATCGCGCAGAAACTCGACGATTTCCATCAGGTCTTCCTTGGCTTCGTCGATGCCTGCCACGTCATCAAAGGTGATGCGGCCATGCGCTTCGGTCAGCAGCTTGGCCTTGGATTTGCCAAAGCCCATGGCCCCGCGCGCGCCGTTTTGCATCTGGCGCGACATGAAGATCCACAGGCCGATGATCACCAGCAAGGGCAGCCAATTGGCCAGCAACGAGATGTACCAAGGGGTATCGGCATTGGGCGAACGGGCGACGATCTGCACCTTCTTGTCGTGCAGCCGTTCGACGATCTTGGGGTCTTGCGGCGCGTAGGTGGTGAAGGTTCCCGTGCCGGAAATGGTGCCGCTGATCTCGTTGCCGGAGATGACGACGCGCTCGACGCGTCCTGCATCCACCTCGTCGAGGAAGCGGCTATAGGCGATCTCGGAGGATGGCGTGCGCGATCCCTGGTTCTGGAACAGGGTCACAAGAGCCAGAACCAGCAGGAAAATGATGGTCCAGAGCGCAAAATTGCGCAGATTCGGGTTCATCAGGTCAGACCTCGTCTCGTCCGGTGTTGAAGAATCCGGCGGATTGACATGTTTCGATCAGGCTAATGTAGGCAACCCATGGCATAATGCCAAGGAGAAGACGCCGGAACTGCGGCGATATGGTTTCCCAAGGGGCGGATTTGACGCGGGTCAGATCCGGATATCCGCAAGTTGGGCCTGGAACGCTTCAAGCTGGTCGCGATCAAAGCCGACATAGACCGTCGAATCGCTGCCTTTGGCCTTGAGCAGCACGATCTTGGTGCCATCCGGCTTTTCATTGACGATGATGGTGATCTTGCCATGGCCATCCAGCGTGGCGATGCCTTCGATCTCTTGCGCCGTGGTCTTCTGGATGGCCTGCTTGGCCATCCCGGCGGCACGGCCGAGACGGTAGAAAAAATCCTCAGCCATCAGAAGCCTCCGGCACCATCCGACTGCTTCTTATCATGCTGCCTGGTTTTCGCCAGTCGGGTGACGCCTGTCCGTGCGCCGCTGCATCGCCGCCCGCAGGAAACCCCGGAACGGAGCAGCCATGCGCTGCAAGTCCTGCAAACGCCCCATGATCGTCTCGCCCTGTCCAAGCTCCTTGTCGAGCCTGGCCATGGTGCGGGAAAGGTCAGCTCCCTCGTCATCGAACCAGGTATCAAGCGTGCGCACGAAAACCACGGCGGCACCTTGGATGCGCACGAAGCCCAGTTCGTCGTCCGTCTCGATATCGGCGGCAGCCAGCATGTAGCGCCATGAATTCAGCGCCAACTGGTTCAGTGCGGCCAGCATCAGCGGGTCGCGCCGGGCCGCATCGCGGATTTCCTTGAGGCCTGCTCTGTAGGGTGCGAGCGCATCGAGGCGGCGCATCATGATGTCCAGCACGCGCTCGCGGGCGGGCTCGCCCAGCATGTCGCTGCCGGTGCCATCCAGCACGATGCGGTCGACGCGTTTCGAGAAGCCGCCAAGGATGGCACCCTTGGAGGGGTAGTGATCGCGCAGGTCGGCCAGCGACACATCGGCTTTGGCCGCGATCATGGACAGCGTGATCTGGTTCCAGCGCATATCGCCCGCCAGTGTCATCAAAGCATCGATGATGCGGTCCCGCGGATTGGCCTGGTCCGTCGGGGTCTTCTTGCCAGCAGGTGCTTTCGCCATGATCATCTCCTCGCTACGTGCCGAACATAGGATCAGAGGGGCCAGACGAACAGAGGCAGTGGTGCCGCAGGTGGTTGGCCCGACGCGTCGGTTATGGTAGCAACGGGCAAATCACGGAACTGAACGCCATGCGCCACGCCGCCTTCGCCCTTGTCCTCATCCTCGCGGCTTCGAGCCTTTCGGCCTGCAGCAAGTGCTCGGTTCCAACCTACGGTGCTGCGGCCTGCACTGACAAGCCTGCGGTGCGGTGACCCTCAGCGGCTTTCCCGGCGATTGAGGAAGGCCAGCTTTTCGAACAGAGCGACATCCTGCTCGTTCTTGAGCAAGGCCCCATGCAGCGGCGGGATGAGCTTGCGGGTGTCGCGCTCGCGCAGGGTTTCGGCGCTGATATCCTCGGACACCAGCAGTTTCAGCCAGTCCAGCAGTTCCGATGTCGATGGCTTCTTCTTGAGGCCAGGGGCCTCGCGCACCGTGAAAAACATCTTCAGCGCCTCGGCCACAAGCTGCTGCTTGATGCCGGGGTAATGCACATCGATGATCTTCTGCAGCATCTCGCCATCGGGAAAGCGGATATAGTGGAAGAAGCAGCGGCGCAGGAAGGCGTCGGGCAGTTCCTTCTCGTTGTTGGAGGTGATGATGACCACGGGGCGCTTCGCTGCCTTGATGGTCTCGCCCGTCTCGTAGACATGGAACTCCATGCGGTCGAGTTCCAGCAGCAGATCGTTGGGAAACTCGATGTCGGCCTTGTCGATCTCGTCGATGAGCAACACCGGGCGGGCATCCGACGTGAAGGCCTCCCACAGCTTGCCGCGCCGGATGTAGTTGCGGATGTCGGACACCTTGGGGTCACCAAGCTGACTGTCGCGCAGGCGGGACACTGCATCATACTCATAGAGACCCTGCGCGGCTTTGGTGGTCGATTTGATATGCCATTGCAGCAGCGGGGCACCGAGCGCCTTGGCAATCTCTTCGGCCAGCACCGTCTTGCCGGTGCCGGGCTCACCCTTGACCAGCAGGGGGCGCTCCAGCGCGATGGCGGCATTGACCGCGATCTTCAGGTCATCGCCTGCCACATAGTCCCTGGTGCCTTCGAATTTCATGGTTGCGGATGCCTTTCCCAGAAAACCGAACCGATGAAGGAGAACACGGTTTCGCCCTTCTGGTTTATGCCTGTGTTGTAGTGCCGGACAATGCCCCAGTCGGGCCGCGAGGCGGAGACACGCTTCTCGAAGATGCTGGACGCGTAATGGATCGTGTCGCCCGCATAGACCGGCTTGATCCATCTGAGATGCTGGAACCCTGGGGAGGGTCCAAGGCGCGCCGGGCGCTCGCCGCGCTGCGTGGCGCTTATGGCGGCTGCCGTTCGGTTGCGCACCATCTGGCCCATCCAGTGCGCTGCCGTGTGCCAACCGGACGCGATCAGGCCGCCGAAGTTCGAGGCTTTGGCGGCAACCGGATCGATATGGAATGATTGCGGGTCAAAATCCTGTCCGAACCGGATGATCTCGGCGTCAGTGAACGTGACGGCACCGAGATCCAGCCTGTCACCCACAGTGAGTTCCTCGAAAAACGGGATTGTGTCGAATGCCCGGTCGGTGAAGACGGGCATCCCTGGCGGATCGGCGGCAGCCGGTGCTGCCGGATCTGCGAGCGAGCCTGTCCCGCGCCGCCCGATCATCACGAGATTGGTCTGCTCCAGCACCTGCTCGTCATGCTGGTTGAAGAGTCGTGTGCGGAAATTGACGAACCCCCGGTCGGGCTTGGACTGCGAGGCGCGGCGCTCCAGCACATGGCGCAATCCGCGCAGGGTAACCCCAGCCTTCACGGGCTTCAGCCATTTAAGCACTGACACGCCGGGCGAGCCCATGCTGGCGGTCGTGAGGATGAAATCTTCCGCCATCATGCGCATGTTGAGGGCTGTCGTGTACCAGCCCGAGGCGATCAATTCGCCCGCCATGGTGGCTTTCGCGGCCTTCTCGTCGATGTGCATGGGCTGCGCGTCGTAGGTCTGTGCGAAGGCCAGCATGGCTTCACGCTCAACGGTGAGGGAGCCGTATGGCGTCATGGAGCCGGGGGTGAAGTCTTCGAGGTGGAGTAGGGGCATGGCTTGCGTTTTCACGAGGGGTGCGGCGTGACAACCCGCAGCCCGAGCTTGGCGGCTGCAACCGCTTGCCTCCGATCCTGCGTCGCTATCGGCGCGTCGAGGCGCTGCGCCAGCGCCAGATGCAAAGCGTCCGGCATCCTGAGCCCCAGTTCGAACCGGCGCACGAAACGTGTGGCCTGTGCGATGTCCCTTGGCTCGATCGTGACGCGCCGGGCAATGCGTTCGGTCCAGTCTTCCAGCAGCTCCAGAATTCTTTCGGCCTCACTTGCATCGATCTGCCGACTGCGGACCCGGATCGACATTGCAGAGCAGACCTCGCCAAAAGCGAAGTCGCTGACAACAGGGTGCTCAGACACCCTAATCATTTCAAGGACCGCGACAGACGTCGGCTCGGGGACGATCAGCGACACGAGAACGCTGGCGTCGCAAAGCATATCAGTGATCGCCCTCGTCGCGCATTTCGCGGATCAACGATTCGGCTGATTGTTTCATCGGTGTGAAGCCAGCGCGGCGTTTGGCCAGCCATTTCAGCCCGTGGCGATCATTCGGATCGATATCGAATCCGCCTGTGCCCCGAACCTCTGCAACAGGCTTCCCGTGGCGCGTGATGATGATCTTCTCGCCAGCCTCTGCTGCTTGCAGAAGGGATGGAAGCTGGGCCTTGGCTTGTGCCACGCTGACGGTGCGCATCGGAAACACTCCCACGTTAAATTATGATCATAATATATGACCATAATTTTCCATGCAAGGTCTTGGCGCTATCGACAGCCTTGGCGCTATACCGTTGGCGCTGTACCCTCAGGTATTGAACCGGAAATGCATCACATCGCCGTCGGCGACGATATACTCTTTGCCTTCAAGCCTGAACTTGCCGGCTTCCCGCGCTCCTGCCTCGCCCTTGAAGGCCACGTAATCAGGATAGGCGATCGTCTCGGAACGGATAAAGCCCTTCTCGAAATCGGTATGGATCACGCCTGC
>JANNFV010000333.1:0-2497 GCA_031380285.1 Hyphomicrobiales bacterium
TCGGTGATCGGGCGCTGCGCCACACCGGACTCGGCGGCGGCCTGAGCCACCGCCGGGGCGATCATCATCATCAGCCGCGGGTCAAACGGCTTGGGGATCAAGTACTCCGGGCCGAAGGTCAGCGTGGCGCCGGCATAGGCGGTGGCCACCACATCGCTTTGCTCGGCCTGGGCCAGTTCAGCAATCGCCTTGACCGCGGCGATCTCCATGGCATCGGTGATGGTGGTCGCAGCACAGTCCAGGGCGCCGCGAAAGATGTAGGGAAAGCACAGGACGTTGTTGACTTGATTGGGATAATCCGAACGGCCCGTGCACATCATCGCATCGGGGCGGACCACCATTGCTTCGGCAGGCATGATCTCCGGTGTCGGATTGGCCAAGGCCATGATCAGCGGCTTGGGTGCCATCTGCTTCAGCAATTCTGGCTTGAGAACGCCAGCCGCCGAGAGGCCGAGGAAGATATCCGCGCCTGGAATGACATCGGCTAGCTTGCGAGCCGTCGTGTCCTGCTCGAAAACCGACTTCCAGCGGTCCATCAGTTTCTCGCGGCCCTTGTAGACGACGCCTTCCAGGTCGGTGATCCAGATGTTCTTTCGGGGCAGGCCCAGTTCCACCAGCAGGTTGAGGCAAGCCAGTGCTGCCGCACCCGCGCCGGATGTCACGAGTTTCACGTCCTGCAGCTTCTTGCCTGCGAGTTCCATGGCGTTGAGGACCGCCGCTGCCACGATGATCGCCGTGCCATGCTGATCGTCGTGGAAGACCGGAATTTTCATCCGCTCGCGGCATTGCGCCTCGACCTCGAAACATTCGGGTGCCTTGATATCCTCCAGGTTGATGCCGCCAAAGGTCGGTTCCAGGGCAACAACGATATCGACCAGCTTGGACACGTCCTTCTGGTTCACCTCGATATCGAAGCAGTCGATGCCGGCGAACTTCTTGAACAGGACGGCCTTGCCCTCCATCACGGGCTTGGAGGCCAGCGGACCGATATCGCCGAGGCCGAGCACGGCGGTGCCATTGGTGATGACAGCCACCAGGTTCTGCCGGATCGTCATTTCCGCTGCCTGCGACGGATCCTCGACGATGGCTTCGCAGGCCGCCGCCACTCCGGGAGAATAGGCCAACGCCAGATCGCGCTGGTTGCCCAGAGGCTTGATCGCCTGGATCTCGAGTTTTCCCGGACGCGGATTGCGGTGATAAAACAGTGCGCCCGATTTCAGATCCTGCGTCACGCTGCTCATGGCGCCCTCCTCAGCCCGTACATTCTCGCATGATCCTTGCGATGCCCTGTGTCAGCGGTCAATTGCATTCCGTTTCAGAGTGTCTTGCCGGAATGGAGCGCTCTTGATTGCTGCGCTGCAGCGACGAATTGTCCGGCAAGGGACTTGAATTGATTTAGATTTCAGGAAAGAGACAGAGTTGCCCTACGCGCCTCAGAGCAGCGGATGGCGGTCCAGGTCTAGGGAGGAAGGCTGCAGTTCGCCCGGTTTCGCAAGGTCGCCAGCAAGGATGGCCAGAAATCGGAGTGGAACGCGGCAAGACAAGTCGGACTGACTGACAAGCGGAGCTTCGGCTCCGCTTTTTTCTTGGTTGCGAAGCAGTGTGGCCTTACAGCATGCCATTTTTTGACGGAAACTTTGGCATGTCGTCTTGGACGGGCTTGACCCGTCCATCCACGTCTTCCTGCGGCCCATAAACGTGGATGGCCGCGTCAAGCGCGGCCATGATGTGTTTCCGTCAAGAAACGTCGCGCTCTAGCGGCGCGTAATGGCGTTGATGATGTCGAGATTGAACCAGTTCTCGACATGGATGATCCAGACCAGCGCAAGCACCACCAGGGCAACCGCGGAATTGACCGCGGCGATGCGTGCGAGGCGAACCGATGTTGGCGCTCCTGGATCAGACCCCGGCACGGTTTCGCCCACTTCCTGCTGCGAGCGAATGCCAAAGGGCAGCACAGCGAACAGGGTCAGCCACCAGATGATGAAATAAAGCGCGATCAGCGAGCCAATCGTCATCAGACCTGCTCCAGTTCCACCAGCGTGCCGCAGAAGTCCTTGGGATGCAGGAAGAGCACTGGCTTGCCATGGGCACCGATTTTCGGTTCTCCCGAGCCCAACACCCGGGCACCGCCCGCTTTCAACTGGTCACGGGCCGCAATGATGTCATCCACCTCGTAACAGATGTGGTGCATGCCGCCATCGGTGTTCTTGTCGAGGAACTTCGCGATGGGACTGTCTGCTCCCAGCGGCTCCAGCAACTCGATCTTGGTGTTCGGCAGTTCGATGAAAACCACGGTCACGCCGTGCTCCGGCAGGGCCTGCGCCTGGGAAACGCGCGCGCCCAGCATGTCACGATACACCGCGCTGGCCGCGTGGATGTCCCTGACAGCAATGGCAACGTGGTTGAGGCGTCCGAGCATGGCGTCACACCAGGGTTACGAGAGCATGCACCATCGGCTTCTTGTCCCACTCCGCCGCGATGCCGTTGCGCAGGC
>JANNFV010000339.1:0-1731 GCA_031380285.1 Hyphomicrobiales bacterium
GTCCCGCCATTTGCCCGGCGCGGTCCAGCCCGTCGATGGTCACGGGGTTGTCGGCGGCGACGGTGAGTTCGACCGGGTTGCGCCGGAGCAGCGCCGCAATGCGGGCCTCTTTCTCCTCGCCGAAGACATTGTAGGTGATCAGGATATCGTCGAAGCCGGCTTCGGCGAAAATCTCGGCCTCGCCCAGCTTCTGGCAGGTGATGCCTTTCGCGCCCACCGCACGCTGCACCCTGGCGAGATCCGGCGACTTGTGCGTCTTGATATGGGGACGGTTGGCAACGCCTGCCTGGTCGAGCTGCCATTGCACCCGGGCGATGTTGCGCTCGACCACATCGAGGTCAACGACGATGGCGGGGGTGCCGAAATGGCGGGCGATGTCCGATTTGAGGCTCATGCCGCAGTGTTGCGGTGCGGGTTGGTGGCTGTCAACGCACCTCTTGCCCGCAAGCCACCTGAAATGCGATGACCACGGCCATGCAAGGCCGTTCCATCCCTCTCTCTCCCTCGCGCAGCTTCATTGCTGATCTGTCGCACGCCGCGCGGAAGGTGCCGCAGGGCGTGATCGGTCGGCGCATCGACATCAGTGCGGTGCTGGCCGCCCGCAAGCGCATGGAGACGACTGTTCCCATGACGGCGTTCTTCATCAAGGCCTGGGCGGAAGTCGCGCGGGATTTGCCTGAGTTGCGCCGCAGCTATTGCGTGCTGCCCTGGCCAAGGCTCTTCGAGCATGGCACCTCCGTTGCCAGCCTGATGGTCGAGCGCACAATCGATGGCGAGAAGGTGCTGTTTCCGGCGCGGATCAAGTCGCCTGCCGAGCGCAGCCTGCAGGAGATCGCGGCGGATATTGAAGGGGCCTTGACCAAGCCGATTGCCGAGATCAGCCGCAACCGGATGATCCTGGCGGTGTCGCGCCTGCCGCTGCCCTTGCGCCGCCTGATCTGGTGGTATGCCTTCAACATGCCGCGCCACCGGCAGCATTATGTCGGGACGTTCGGCGTGTCGGTGGTGGGACATCTGGGGGCCTCGATCTTGCACCCGGTGTCGCCCGTCACCACCTTCCTGGGCTATGGGCCGTTCGCGGCAGACGGCACGGTGGATATCACCGTGGGCTTCGACCACAGGGTGATGGATGGCGCGGTGATCGCGCGGGCCATGGCACTGCTGGAGGAGAAGCTGAAGGGATTGGCGCTTTGAGCTTTGCCGATGATGTCGCCCATGCGCTGAAGAGCCTGGCGGGCTTTGCGGGCGGACTGGTCAGTCCGACGGTGCGCCTGGGCGTCACCGGGCTGTCGCGATCCGGCAAGACCGTGTTCATCACGGCACTGGTGCATGCGCTGATCAGCGGCGGCAAGCTGCCGCTGTTTGCCGCCATGGGGGAGGGGCGCATCCGCAAGGTCAGCCTCGCGCCGCAGCCTGACGATGCCGTGCCGCGCTTTCCCTACGAGGATCATCTGGCCGCGATGACGGGGGCTGACCGGCACTGGCCGGAATCCACGCGGCGCATCTCGGAGCTGCGCATCGTGGTGGAGTACGAGAGCAACAGCGGCTGGACCGGCGGCATCTCCACGCTGGCGATCGACATCGTGGACTACCCCGGCGAGTGGCTGCTCGACCTGCCGCTGCTGGAGAAGAGCTATGCGACGTGGTCGGCGGAGACGCTGGCTCTGGCGCGGTCCGGTCCCCGCGCGCCCCTGGCTGCGCAATGGGTCGCGCTGACCGAGGCCGTGCCGG
>JANNFV010000348.1:0-2612 GCA_031380285.1 Hyphomicrobiales bacterium
ATATATATATATATTGACCGGGCGTCTTGCTGGCGGTCCATGAAATGCAGTGCCGCGATCTTGGTGCGCAAGGTGGAGATATGACGGTCATTCACCTCCAGCGACCGGTCAGCCAGGGCCAGGGCCTTTTCGTTGTCGCCCGCTGCGAAGAAGGCCGTGGCGCTGAGCGTGTCGTAGAAATAGCCGAATGGATCGAGCGGCGAGAGCTTCCGCGCCGTGGTGACCGCTTTGACCGCTTCCCGCGAATCATCCCGGAAGGCGCACATCGCGCCCTTCAGCAGCCAGGACAGCGCCTCATTCGGATTGAGCTGCAGAGCAGTGCTGTAGCGCTTGTCAGCAATATCCAGCCGCCGCAGGAGGTTGTTCTGGGCAAAGCCGTCGATGGTCAGGCAGAAACTGTTCTCCGGGCTGAGGTCGAGCGCCCGGGCGGTGCAGTCGAGGGCCTTTTGCGTGTCCTCCGCCGTGTTGGTGCTCCAGCCGTTGAAGACGCTCAGCACATACCACTTGCCCAGCCAGGCATGGGCTTCCGGTGTCGTGGGTGCGCGGGAAATAGCCTCTTCGAGCACCAGCCTTGACCGTGCGAAAGCACTGAGGGTCGGGCGGTGCATGAACTCCACCCCCGCGATCAGCAGCTTGTGGTCCTCGATATCCGCCAGTTCATTGGCGTTGACATGGGCGATGGCCTCCTCGGCGATGGCCCTGCCGATGGTGCGCACGATCATCTCGATGCCCTCGGCGGATCGGGCGAGGAACCGGGCCGTGGGGGCGGCGAACTGCCGGGTCCAGAGAATGCGACCGGAGCGGGTGTCGATGAAATCGGCATCCATCACCAGGTCGTCACCGGCGGCATGCACACTGCCAACCACGCAGTAATTGGCCTGCAACCGCGCCCTGACCGAGGCAATGTCGACGGTCTGCCGCACCATCTCCCGGCAGGACAGATGGGAGATCACGGCGACCATGCGCGACCGGCTGAGCGACCGGCTGAGTTCTTCCGCCAGCCAGTCGCCAAGCACGGCATGTTCCTGTGCGCCCGGTGCTGCGCGAAACGGCAGGACCGCCACGACGGGCAGGATCGGCATGGCAGGGGACTGTGATGACAGGCTATAGAGGGAATAGACCTGCGCCGGGTTCTCCCGAATGCCGGAAAGCCACTGCGTGAACGAGCGCTCGCGCAGATCGAGCCCTTCCAGGAAGGTGCCGTTGCCCGGCCTGCCAATGAAATCGATGCGCGAGAGATCCAGCGTCACCTCGGTGTTGGTGCTGGTCAGCACCTCCCCGAAATCTCCACCCATGATCTGCTTGATGTCCGACAGCGCCCGCCGAAGACTTTGGCGTCCCGTATCGAAGCAGGCTGTCCCCCACAGTGCTTCCTGCAGGAAGCTGCGGGTGCGGCGTCCGAAGGGTGCCGTTGCCAGCAGGGCAAAGAGCGCCTTGTGCTTGGAGCCGGTGATCTCGAAACGACCATCCTCCACGGACCGCACCACGCAGGCGCCGAACAGGTTGATCGCGATGACTTTCTCAAACATCGGCTGCTCGCATCGGAGGCTCGATCCCGGTATTTTCAAGGGGGAAGCTAACACCCGCCTCCAGGCCTTCCAAGCCACTTCACACTTTACTCACGAGGCAAGCTGACGAGGCTCGGCTAGTAAGGGGAGATGAAGCGCCGTGCTGTTCCTCCCGTTCACCGTCCTGTGCCTGACACCGTCGAGCGGCTTCGCGGTATCCGTGACCTGCCGGACTTCCATCTCAACTGGTCCCATCTGCGCCAAACCGCCGTATCCTTGCCGGAGCGTCACAGCTTCAGCACCGAAGACCGCGCCTTGCTGGAATGGTTGATCCGGATGGCTGACAGGATTGGAGAGCGCGACATCGAGCCAAAGGCGAGTGGCTGATACCTTCTTCGCAATCCGCTTCTTTTGACGAGGCCTGGGAGATATCAATCCGCGCCTTGCCTCAGGATCGGACGGCGTCGACGCCGGTAGGGGCCAGTGCTATTCGAAGGCATGAGAATTGCCCTGATTCATGCCCTGCGGCATTCGCCGCCGCCTATCGAAACGGCCTTCCGCGAGCTTTGGCCGGAGGCTTCGCTCATGAATCTCCTGGATGACAGCCTCTCCGCCGATCTGGCGCGTGATGGCGGCATCACGCCCGGGATGACCGAGCGATTTCTGGGGCTCGCGCGCTATGCCGTCGGCACAGGGGCCTGCGGCATACTCTTCACCTGTTCGGCGTTCGGCCCCTGCATCGATGCGGTCAAGCAGGCATTCCCGGATATGCCGGTGCTCAAGCCGAACGAGGCCATGATCGAGGAGGCGCTGAAGGCAGGCACCTCGGTTGGGCTGTTGGCAAGCTTCGCGCCGACATTGGCGTCGATGCCTGCGGAGTTTCCCGCAACGGTCCATGTGAAAACGCAGTTCATCTCCGGTGCGATGGCAGCGCTCGACCGGGGTGACGGCGTGGAGCACGATCGCCTTGCTGCGGAGGCCGCGAAGGGCCTGGCGGAGTGTGATGTCATTGCCCTGGCGCAGTTCAGCCTGGCGCGGGCCGCACAGTCCGTGGCGGCCGCGACGGGACTCCTGGAGCCGGACCTGGAGGCGAGCGTCGGCGCG
>JANNFV010000372.1:0-1664 GCA_031380285.1 Hyphomicrobiales bacterium
AAAAGCCGCATCATCCCGTGACTATCGCCAGCTTGTGCCATCGACAAGGTGATTGTCACGGCCCCGACCGGCGTTTGATTGCCACCAGCGAGAGATTCCAGACGATGCAAACGAGCAATCCGATGGCCAACGCCCACCAGCGGCCCAACGGCTGAACCAGCAGATGCGCCACCGCCAGCGCGACGCCGAACCCCATCAGGCCCAGCACGCCGCTGCCGATGATCGCTGCCGTCGCCGGGCCGCCAAGGCGCGGCTGCACGAACACCACCAGCGTCGAGAGCACCACCGGAAAGGTGGCGAAGAAGCCAGACCATTGCGGCCCAATGCGCAGGCTGATCGTGGTGATCGTACCGACCAGAATGGCGACGAACAGCGCACGCACAGGAATGGCATACCAGGCCAGCCGGGGAGCCGCCTTCGGTCGCGCCGCGAGGTACGGCGTCACGACCCGGTGGATCACCGGAAAGGCCAGCGCGATCATCACCAGCATCGCAGCGAAAGGCAAACTCAGCGCCCTGAGGCCAAACAGCACGGGTGCCCAGACCGCAAATGCCAGTGCCAGCGCCGGGCCCGTCGCAAACCGTTGCGCCGCCAAGACATAGCCCAGCGAGAACGCCGTCGTCGCCATGTTGGAACCCATGCTGCCCAGCAGCGCCTCGGCGATGTAGGCATCGCCGTGTTCCATCGCGAGGAAGACATAGACCGGCCCCGCAGACACCGGCAAGGTTGCGACCATGGCGGCGATCAGCGGTCCAGTGCGCTCGGCAACGAGCGAAGCAGTCACGACGATGGCCGCCGTCGTCAGCATCTTGACGAGGAGGAAGGTGATGGCGGGGTCAGGCACGAACATGGATGGGCTGGGGTTGGGACTTTCCTTCTCCCCTTGCGGGAGAAGTTGGCCTCGCGCCAGCGAGGTCGGATGAGGGGTTGCAAAGGTCTGGGAGGTCAGAAAAGCCCATCAACCGTCAGCCTTCGCCTGCCACCTTCTCCCACAAGGGGCGAAGGCAGGCCTTACCCGGGATAGCCGTAGCGCTTCTTGATTCCCGCCAGCGCGCCGCGTGCGCCGCCGTCATTGCCAGCCGAACACAGCGCTGCCGCCTGGTCGATCTCCGCCCCGATACGCCCATGCACCGCCTTGTTCACGTGGCCCGTTTGCAGGTCATTGTCCTGCACCGCACGGAAGCGGGCGATATCACCGGCACAGCCAGCGCCTTCCGGCAGACGGAAGCCCGCGGGTGTCACCAGCGAGGCCGATTGCGGCTGCGCCCCGGAGGCGGCGGGTGGTGGAGCGGTTTGGTTGCAAGCGGCCAGCAGCAGGGCAGACACGACAACAAGAGGAAATTTGACCTGATAGACCATGGAAAAGCAGCTCGCATTGTGACTCGGAAGCCACACGGCTATCACCCTCTTCATCAATAATCCACGATGTTGGGGCGCACCCCTTGCCGAACACCGTTGTTTTACCTACCTTGTGAGTCTCGAAGCAACGGAGGTTTCGCATGGCACGGGTTCAGACCAAAGCCAAAGCGGTTGATCTCAGACAGCAGATGGTGGGCATCACCGTTGCTGCTGCCTCCGCCTTGTTCATCCTCGCGCTTCTGCTGCTTATCCGCCCCTGAGGGCCGCATGGGCATGAGCCTGGGCCGTCAGGGGACTTTCACAGT
>JANNFV010000392.1:0-5081 GCA_031380285.1 Hyphomicrobiales bacterium
TTCCCTGGGCCTTGCCGCGGCCATCCTGTCGCCCGTGACCTATGCGCTGGCGATGGTGCTGCTGCGGCGGCAGGCGGGCAACGAACCGGCTGTGCGCATCGTGTTCATGCAGTCCGTCCTGATCAGCGCCGTGATGGTTCCCGTCATGGCCCTGTCGACACCCATTCCGCAGGGCATCGGGCTGTTGAAGGTGTTCGCGGTAGGAATACTCGGAACTGCGGGAAACCTGCTGCTGACCACGGCGTTCCGGAAGGCCGAGGCGGCCAAGGTCGCGGTGGCCGAATACACCGGCCTGATCTGGGCGGCGCTGATCGGCTTTGCCTTCTTTCAGGAGGTACCGCGCAGCATGGTCTGGATCGGCGGCCTGCTGGTGATTGCAGGTTGCCTTGCCGTGGCCTGGGGCAAGAAGCCGGTGGCGCAGCCCGTCAGCGCCGCAGACGCTGCCTGATCTGATCGCGGCATCCGCCGAGATTGCACGTGACGAGCACGGCCATGCACGCGATGCCACCCACCGCGATGCTGGAGAGCAGCGTCGTCCAGCCCGGTCCCCAGTTGCGGATCGGCCAGACCGCCAGGACCATGGCCAGCATGGCCGCCACGACCGCCAGGACGTCGCTGGGGCGCGGCCAGACCTCCATGGTCCTCAGCGCCAGACCGACCGCCAGCACCAGGGCGATGGCGTAGCTGACAGCCTGGGCCATGGCATAGGAGGTGATCGGCGCCTGGGTGTCCAGGCTCCAGGTGATCATGGCATTGGCGAGAAGTCCTGCCGTCGCGGCCAGCACCACGGGCCAGGTCTGCTGCGTCAACTGGAAGACCGGCGTCACAGCCGCCTGGATCAAGGCGAAGCAGACCAGTCCGGGCAGCAGCAGCGTCGTGACAGTGGCAAACGGCCCCCGGAAGGCTTCCGGCACCAGCAGCGCCTCGAAGGAGGGCAGCACGAGCCAATAACCGATGGCGACAGCCAGGACTGCGGCCAAGACAAAGGCCATGTTGCGGGACAGTTGCGCGCGGGCCTTGTCCCGGCCCTCGCTGGCGTCGATCCTCAGGGCGATCTGGAACAGGACGATGTCGAGGGCGGACCCGATGGTCTGCACCACCCGGATCGCCAGATCATAGGCCAGCGAGAACTGTCCCGAGGGGGCGAAGCCCAGGGAGGCGGCGATGGCCGTGCGGTTCCACAGGGGGATCAGGAAATAGATCATGGCCGCCAGGATCACCGGAAAGCCATAGAGGAAATAGCGCCGGGCCTGCACCCAGTCCGGGCGCAGCAGCGTGACGCCCGGATCGATCAGCCGTCGCCTGCCGATCATCAGCGAGGCAAAGATGCTGAGGACAAAGCCCGCTGCAACGACGGTTGGCGACTGGAACCACCACGCCCCGCCCACCATCAGCAGCAGGGAGAGTGTGTTCTTCAGGATCACCAGCAGGCTGTAGGTCCGCTCCTCGAACCGTGCTCGCGCCAAGGCCGTGTGGTAATCGAACAAGCCGTTGCAGATCGCCATGGTCGGTGCCAGTGCCGCCAGCATGACCATCAGGCCGAAATCGAGGCCCAGCACAATCGCGGTGGCGCTCATGACAGCCACACCGAGAGAGGACAGGATGAAGATGGCATCCAGCGTGCCGCGCACGGAAGGATCATCCGACCGGGTCTGCTCGGAATAGTAGCGGGTCGCGGCGAGCCGGATCCAATCGAGGAACAGCGTGTTGAGCACCACCGCGACAGCCGCGGCAATGGCATATTGCCCGAAGCCCAACGGGCCCAGGAAACGGGCGATCAACAGCCCCAACGCCAGGTTGA
Source organism: Hyphomicrobiales bacterium (assembly GCA_031380285.1). Classification (GTDB taxonomy): domain Bacteria; phylum Pseudomonadota; class Alphaproteobacteria; order Rhizobiales; family Beijerinckiaceae; genus JADCCX01. The sequence continues at coordinate 1,802 of JANNFV010000392.1, forward strand.
AGGCGGAATTGATCAGAAAGGTTGCGGTGACCAGCATATGCCCGATTGCAATAGCGCAATCCGGCGAAGGAAGGGTTAAGCCTCGGCTTTCACGCGCCCCGGCATGTCGAAGATCAGGCAGGTCTCGGTGCCATGGGCCAGCAGCTTGCCTGCGCCATCATAGAGCTTGCCCTCCGAGGTGGCAGCACGCCGTCCGCGTGACAGCACGAAGCCCTCGGCCCGCACCAGCCCCGTGGAGGGCAGGATGGGACGGCAGAAATGCAGCTTGAACTCCAGCGTCGTGTAGGCTTCGCCCGGAGCCAGCGTGGAATGCACGGCGCAGGCCATGACGCTGTCCATGATGGTGGCAGTCCATCCGCCATGGATGGAGCCCAGCGGGTTGTAGAATTCGGCCTTCGGTTCACCCGCGAACACCACCTTGCCCTCGTCCGCACTGACCAGGGTGATGTTGGTCGTGACGGCAAAGGGGGGAGCAGGCAACGTGCGGTTGATCATGCCGCGCAGCATGTCCAGGCCGGACATGTGGGCGATGTCTTTGAGAGGGAGAGGGCGGACATCCATGATGCGCTCCGTGGCGAGAATTGGCGCAGCAGGCGCTTGGCCGTTGTATAACGCTGCGCATGGAACGCGGCAATTGGTGCCGCTCTTCTCCCTATGTTCAACGCATATTCCTGTCATTCCCGGCCGGAGCGCAGCGAAGGGGAAGGGAATCCAGACTCATGCGGTCTCCGGCCTGACTGACCGTCGCCCTGGATCCCCTTCCCGAGGGCCAAGAGGCCCTCGCCGGGGATGACATCGCTCTCCTCCAACAAAGCGATCAAATGAAAGCGATTGTCCTAGCCCCTCCCCAAGCTCTCCTGCCGCTGCCATATAGGAGCGATGTCAAAATCCCCGCAGATTCGTGAGCCCAAGCCCCAGCGCACCTCGCGCGGTGTTTCCATGGGCATGAACCAGGAAGCGCCCGTCCTGCCGCAGACGCGCAAGGACGGCTCCGGCAAACCTGGCTTCAAAGCCGCCAAACCCGAATTAAAGCCGCTGGATGCCGCAATGAAGCGCTTTCTCGCGCCCGTCGGCTCGGATGCCTATTTCGATGAACGCAGCGGTCCCGAGAGTGTCCCCCTTGGCGGTGGCTTTGGCGAGATTCCGCAGGCAGCTTATGCAGCGGGCGAAGCCGTGCGTGCCGATGGCCTGGACGAGGCGATGTCCGCTGCACTCGGCCTTTATGCCTCGACCGGCGTGGATGAAGGCGATGGCGGCGTGGATGCCACGCAGAAGGCGCTGGAAAGCCTGATCATCCAGGGCCATCCGGCGTTTCGCGGCAAGGTGGCCTGGGAGCCGCACCGGCCCCAGCGCCCCGAGAAATGGGAGGGCGGCAAGCCCTTCGTGATGCACTCCCCCTTCGAGCCCAAGGGCGACCAGCCGACAGCCATCGCCGCGCTCGTCGAGGGTATCCGCAACAATGACAAGGACCAGGTGCTGCTGGGCGTCACCGGCTCCGGCAAGACCTTCACCATGGCCAAGGTGATCGAGGCGACGCAGCGCCCGGCCGTGATCCTCGCCCCCAACAAGACGCTGGCGGCGCAGCTCTATGCCGAGTTCAAGTCGTTCTTTCCCGAGAACGCGGTGGAGTATTTCGTCTCGTATTACGATTACTACCAGCCCGAGGCCTATGTGCCGCGCTCGGACACCTACATCGCCAAGGAATCCTCGATCAACGAGCAGATCGACCGCATGCGCCACGCCGCCACGCGCTCGCTGCTGGAGCGCGACGATGTGGTGATCGTGGCCTCTGTCTCCTGCATCTACGGCATCGGCTCGGTCGAGACCTATACCGCCATGACTTTTGGCCTGAAGGTCGGCGAGAAGATCGAGCAGCGCCAGCTCATCGCCGATCTGGTGGCCTTGCAATACAAGCGCACGCTGGCGGATTTCACCCGCGGCACCTTCCGGGTGCGCGGCGACACCATCGATCTGTTTCCGGCCCACTACGAGGACCGGGCTTGGCGCATTCAGCTCTTCGGCGATGAGGTGGAATCGATTCAGGAATTCGATCCGCTGACGGGGCAGAAGGTCTCGGACCTGTCCTTCGTCAAGGTCTATGCCAACAGCCACTACGTGACGCCCAGGCCGACGCTGCAACAGGCGATCAAGGGCATCAAGGAGGAGCTGAAATACCGGCTTGACGAGTTGCACCGCATGGGCCGCCTGCTGGAGGCGCAACGGCTGGAGCAGCGCACGGTCTTCGACCTCGAGATGCTGGAGGCCACGGGCTCCTGCCAGAGCATCGAGAATTATTCGCGCTACCTCACGGGGCGCAAGCCGGGAGAGCCGCCGCCCACCTTGTTCGAATACCTGCCCGACAACGCGCTGGTCTTCACCGATGAGAGCCATGTGACGGTGCCGCAGATCGGCGGCATGTATCGGGGAGACTTCCGCCGCAAGGCGACGCTGGCCGAGTATGGCTTCCGCCTGCCCAGTTGCATGGACAACCGTCCGCTGCGATTCGAGGAATGGGACGCCATGCGCCCGCAATCCATCCATGTCTCGGCGACGCCGCAGAAATGGGAAATGGACCGGGCCGGCGGCGTCTTTGCCGAGCAGGTGATCCGCCCCACCGGCCTGATCGATCCCACGGTGATCATCCGCCCGGCCCGCGCCCAGGTGGATGACCTGCTGGGCGAGGTGAAGGCAGTGGCGCTCCAGGGCTATCGTTCGCTCGTCACCGTGCTGACCAAGCGCATGGCGGAAGACCTGACGGAATACCTGCACGAGAACGGCGTGCGCGTCCGCTACATGCATTCCGACATCGAGACGCTGGAGCGCATCGAGATCATCCGCGATCTCCGGCTGGGAACATTCGACGTGCTGGTCGGCATCAACCTGCTGCGCGAGGGTCTCGACATCCCGGAATGCGCGCTGGTGGCCATCCTCGATGCCGACAAGGAAGGCTTCCTGCGCTCCGAGACAAGCCTGGTACAGACCATCGGCCGCGCTGCCCGCAACGTGGACGGGCGCGTGATCCTCTATGCCGACCAGATGACAGGCAGCATGAACCGCGCCATCGCGGAGACCGACCGCAGACGCGAGAAGCAGGTGGCCTACAACACGGCCAACGGCATCACGCCGGAAAGCGTCAAGCGCGACATCTTCGACATCATGAACTCGGCCTACGAGCGCGACCGCGTGACGGTGGACGCTGGCATCGCGGGCGAGAACAACGACGCCGCGACCGTCGGTCACAATTTCGAGGCGGTGATTGCCGATCTGGAAAAGCGCATGC
>JANNFV010000426.1:0-6408 GCA_031380285.1 Hyphomicrobiales bacterium
ATCGACAAGCTGGGCATCAACGCCACGGCGGACACCACCAACCGGCTGACGGTCAAGGCCCCGGCCAGCCTCTTCGACAACCAGGGGGCAGGGCATCAGATCAAGCTGAACAAGGCGAACGCGGCGGCCACCGGATCGCTCCTCTATCAAACCGCGTATTCGGGCCGTGCCGAACTCGGGCTCACCGGCGACGACAACCTGAAGGTCAAGGTTTCGGCCGATGGCACGACCTGGCGCACGGCGCTTGAAATCGACCGGACCACGGGCAATGTCGGGCTGGGCTCGCTTCCGAATGTCAATGATCGCCTGCGCCTGCGCCAGGACCAGAACTCCACCACCCAGTTCACGGTCGAGAACAATGATCCCGGTGGAGTGGCGGCCAGCGGCTGCACGCTGCTGGCCGCCAATGCCTACTACTTCCGCATGCAACTCTTTGGCACCGGAGCGATGTACGCCTTTACCACCGCTCCCTTCTTTCTGGGGACGTATGCCAATGTCCCGCTGTATCTGCGCACGAATGCGCTCGACCGGATCGTGATCAATGGCGACGGGCGCATCGCGATGGGCGGCTACACACATTCCGCCAAGCTGTATGTCGATGGTGCCATGCGGCCCAAGGGCTACACGGTCTCGACATTGCCTGCCGCCGCAACCGAGGGGGCGGGCGCGATGCTCTATGTTTCGGACGAAAGCGGCGGCCCGACCATCGCCTTCTCGGACGGCACGAACTGGCGGCGGGTGCAGGACCGCAACGTGGTGACCTGATCAGCGCCGCAGCAGGGACAACGCCCGGCGAACCCCCGGGAAATGATAGATGCGCTCCTTCAGGTGCTTGACGGGGCGAAGGCGCGGAATATCCGTCTCCACCCAGGGCGCACGCAGCATGGCGACCGCCCGGGCAGGCAAAGAGCGCCCGTCCAGTGCAAGGTCCGCCAGTCTAGCCAGCAAGGTTTCATAGCGGCTGCGGGCCTCAGCGGTTGCCAGGGTGATGCGCTCGGGATCGCCATCCGCAAAGGCTTTTTGCAGGGCGGCGAAAAGTGCCTTGTCACAGTCAAGAGCCTGCTCTTCGATGACATGGATCGCAGCAAGCTTCTCTGGCTGCCCGGATGCCTTGTCGGCTGCAACCTCCGCACGCGCCCACGGCAGAAGTCTCGCAAGACCTTGCGTCATCGGTTCATGCAGGCGCAGGGCGACGCTGAGGCGATACCAGTCCCGCGATAGCGGTTCGGGCGTCGGCAATTCGAGCAGCACGTCATCGGATGCCAGACGTGCGGCCAGGATATCAGCGGTTGTCCCCACCTCGTGGGCCAAGGTGTCCTCGGGGCTCAAGGGCACGAGGCGTTGCTCGACCGCAGCGATGATCCTGCCAACGAAGGCAGGATACGAATAGCGCCGGGAAGCCACGAGGTCGGCGAAGGCCCGTTCCGCCATCGCCGCCAGCCCGGGCAGGTCATCCAGCTGGCCCAGCACGTCATCGACGTTTGAAAAGTCCTTCTTCAGGGCGATGTAGTGGACGCCGGGCATCAGCACGCCGGAATAGCGCCCCTCGAACAGGACCATCGGTGTCCGCATGGATGCCGCCTCGAACACGCGCGGCGAGATCTGGCCCATGTCGATGCTGGATTCGAGATCGCGGATGCGCGGTTCGAATTCCTGATAGGTCGGCGGCCGCCCGAGGCGCTCCGCCAAGCGCGTATGGTCGGCCACGACCTTGCCGTCGAAATCGAACACGTTCGAGCCGCTCTCCGTGCCAAGGGTGGCGCGACAGGAGCCGAGGAAGTGAAACCAGTCATCACCATAGAAGCGGCTGTCCTCGTCGGAAGCGATGTCGGTCTCGAAGCCTTTTTCCGCACAGATCTCCTGCATGCGCCGTCCGATCTCCAGCTTGTCGAAGCCCAGACGACCATAACGCGCACCGATGTCGCGCCCGCGATAGCTGATCCGCCTTGGTCGCTCCACGAGGGGAGGCCCTGTGATGGCCTTCTCTTCGAGCGCGACAGGCACATATCCCGTCAGCACCTGCATGAACTGCGTCCGGGGAAACAGGCGGCGGGGATAGACATACTCCCAGCTTTCCTCCGGCACGCAGGTCAGGAAAATATCAAAGCCGATATCAACCGCGGCTTTGCGCACCTTGTCGGTGAAATCATACTCGTCCTGGACAGCCAGGATCTTGACGCCTTTGAACCGGCGCGCTGCATCGAGATAGGAGGCGCTGACGTAATCATCGAAGCAGAGCCGCGCGCAGTAGCTGTGGAACAGCGCGTCGTAGGAGGAGAAGTCGAAGGTCACCCGGGCCTGCTCGGTGACATGCACGTAATGGACCTCCCAACCCGAGAACAGCCGCAGGGAGTCAAGATAATCCCGCGTCGTCGTCACGAAGGTCGAGGTATAGGAATAGGCGACGAGAAGCCGTCGCTTGCGTCTTGTCATGCTGTGTTTCTCTTGCGCGTGGCCACGTAGATCGCAGCAAGAGTCTGCGCCACTATGTCCAGGCTGTGGAGGCTGGCCGCCTGTTCAGCCAGCCCAACGGGATCGTATCGCGGGGCTTCATCCGCCATGCGCAGCAGACCGGAAGCCAATGCGTCAGGCGTGTTGTCCACGACAATCCCGCCATGGATCGATTCAACGATCTCTTCGGGACCACCGGACCGTGTTGTCAGCACCGGACGCCCGCTGCCCAACGCCTCGATGATCACCACGCCGAAGGTTTCCGTGCGTGCCGACGCCACCAATGCGCCGTGCTCGCGCAGGGCTGCCGCAATTCCGTCACGTCCGGTCGGTGGTTTGAGCACAATCCGACCCGACAGTTCAGGTGCGGCGATCCGTTGCCGGACATCCGCTTCCAGCGGGCCATGACCGATAAGTGTGAGGCGCAGGTCATCCCGCGTTTTCAGCGCCAGGGAAAATGCCTCCACCAGCATCAGGGGCTGCTTGTTGTCGTTGAGTTGACCGATCCAGACAAAGCGAAAGGGCGAAGCAGGGGGCAGCGGCGATGGGTGGAATATCCTGGGATCGAAACCATAGTTGAGGATCCGGATGGGGAGGTCGGGCGAAAGGGTGATGGCGGAGGCCATCGTGCGGCGCTGGAAGTCACTGATCGGGATCAACAGATCCGCCCCGTTCACGGCAAGCGCCGTCAGGCGGCGTTGGGCTGGTGTCGTCATGATGGCCGAAAACGGCCCTGTCGCCTCGCCCAGGATCATTGGCACGCGGAGACGCCGCGCCAGCCAGGCCGCCGGATAGCCATCCAGAAAAGCCGTATGCGCATGCACGATCTGCGGCTTGAAATCCGCCAGCAGCGCCTTTCGCCATCGAACAAGCGAGGCAATGTAAGATCGGGGTGCCAGCGCCCCCCAAGCCCAGGGATGCGGCGTCAGCATCGGCACATAAGCCACCGGCACACCGCGCTGCATCTGCCACTGCGGCTGCTTGGTGCGGAAAAAATCCCGGAATCCCCTGGCGATGGAACCGGGCTTGCGCCAGGCTATCGCGGGCTTCGGCTCGGCCACCAGCACGCGGACATCGACGCCTGCGGCCCGCAAGGACTGCGCCTGTTCGAGCACGAAGATGCCGCCCCAGTCCATCTCGTTGCGCGGAAACCAATGCGAGACGAACAGCACGCGCAAGCCGTCGTTTATGGGCTCAGGAGCGGTCATGCGGCCCGGCTCCTTTCGGCGCGATGCCCAGCAACTGTCGCACCCGGCCACGCAACGTCCCAATCGCACCCCGCAAGGGGCCGATGCTTTCGAGGCGTCGCGCAAGACCCGCCACCGCCGTGACTGCGCGAGCGAAACCTGGCCCCGCCTCGAGATGGGCCAATCGCCAGAGCAGGGCTGCGCGGCCTTGCAGCAGCCACCGCGCCAGCACGGACATGACACCGCTGCGCTGCCGGGAGAGCAACCCAGCCTCGATCACCGTCGTCTCGGTCTCGCGCACAAATGTTGGGTAGCTCCAGCGCCCGCTGGCGACGATATCGGCATAGGCACGCTCCGCCATGGCATCAACCGCCGCATCGTCCATGATCGCATCGAGCGCATCCTCGAGGTTGGAGCCATCGGGCTTGAGCGGGATGTAATGCTGCCACGGCACCAGCACGCCGTTGTAGCCGCCCTCGACCAGCAGTTGCGCGGTCCGGGTGGCAACCGCCTCGAAGTGGCGTGGCGAGATGCAAGCCAAGTCAACCTCGCCGTCGCGTCCGGGAAAGCAGGCATCGCGCACAGCCTCGAACGACGCGCCGGGATGTGCGGCGACATAGGCCTCGACGGCGGCGCGAAGGCTCCCGTCATGATCGTTGATGCTGGCGCCCCCTTCGACGCCAAACACGCATCGGGCGTTGCGCAGGAAATCGAACCAGGCCTCCCCCTTGAGGTACGAGGCGCTGTCGGGCTGGCTGATATCGACGTTCAGGCCGCGTTTGACCGCAGCCGCCCGAACCTGATCGGCGATGCCGGATTTCAGCATGCCGTGGCTGCCGAGCCAGAACGGATTGCGCCCGCCCCGATAGGCGATGGCCACGGGGCGCTGCGAAGGCAGCGGGCCGGTGCGGCTGGCCAGCTGCGGAACGACATAGCCCGTCAGCACGGTGCAGAACGTCGCTTTAGCCAGCCGGGGGTAGAAGTGCTTCCAGTCCTGCGGCTTGCTGCACGTCAGGACATGCGTGATGCCGACGGCAGCGAGGAAATCCTGCACCAGATCGATGTTGGTGAACTCGTCCTGGACGATGGCAATCTTCGGGCAGTCGAGGCCTGCAACCGGCAGACACAACGCGGACCGCTGGCGGAAATAGGCTGGCGTCCAATGCATGGAGCAGAAGGTGGTGTCGAAGATCACGGCATCGATGCCGCTCCGCCTCAGCAGCGCCCACGGCACGCCGTAAGCCACATTGACATAGATCACGTGGTGGCGGGAATAGCGCCCCCAGGAGAGGAGATGCGTCTCGTTGGACCGGCGCATCGGCAGGCCTTCGTGCCGCGCGTTGAAGAAGACGACGATGCTCCGCTTGTCGGTCGGGCTCATGGCATCACCGGGACAGCGACAGGGCGTGCATGGCAGACCCAGGATCGGGTAAGGCTCGTCATGTCCATTCAAGGCCCGATTCGGGGTCCGCGGACCGGCAGCGGGAGAGCGGTCACTTGCTGGAAAGCCAGATACAGGGTGTGCAAGTGCTGTGACAAGGGCAAACCCGCTGGAGCGCAGAACCTTGCGGAATGCACAGCGAATGAGCAGGGCTTTGGTTGATTAGCCATTGCGGATATGCAAAACACGCGCGTCATGACCACACCCTCCGTCCAAGCTCTGATCGATCGGGTTCATGCCCGAAAAACCACCATCGGCATCATCGGGCTCGGCTATGTCGGCATTCCGCTCGCCTTGACGGCGTGCAAGGCCGGTTTCCCGGTTGTCGGCTTCGATATCGATACCCAGCGGGTGGATCAGCTCAACAAGGGGCAGAGTTCGATCAAGCACATCCCGACCGCGGCCATCACGGAAGCGGTTCAGAACGGTCGCTTCCTGGCGACCACGGATTTCGACAAGCTCGCCGATGTCGATGTCATCATCATCGCCGTGCCCACGCCCTTGTCGAAACAGCGCGAGCCGGACCTGACCTATGTGGTCAACACGGCCGAGGCCATTGCGCCGCGGCTGCGCCAGGGTCAACTGGTGGTGCTCGAATCGACGACATGGCCCGGCACGACGGACGAGGTCATGCGGCCCCGGCTGGAACGCGGCGGCTTGAAAAGCGGGACAGACTTTTACCTCGCCTTCTCGCCGGAGAGGGAAGACCCGGGCAATGTCGATTTCAACACCTCGACGATCCCGAAGGTGGTGGGCGGGGACGGTGCCGACGCACTGGAATACGCCCGCCAGGTCTATGATGCGCTCGTGGTGAAGACCGTGCCTGTCTCGTCATCGAAAACCGCCGAAGCCGTGAAGCTCACGGAGAACATCTTCCGCGCCGTCAACATCGCGCTCGTGAACGAATTGAAGATCATCTACGACAAGATGGGCATCGATGTCTGGGAAGTGATCGATGCGGCCAAGACCAAGCCCTTCGGCTTCATGCCGTTCTATCCCGGCCCTGGCCTTGGCGGCCACTGCATCCCCATCGATCCGTTCTACCTGACCTGGAAGGCGCGGGAATTCGATGTCACGACGCGGTTCATCGAGCTGGCCGGGCAGATCAACACCGCCATGCCGCATTATGTCGTGGACCGCATGATCGAGGCGCTCGACCAGCAGGCCGGCAAGGGCCTGACCAAGGCCAGCATCCTGATCATGGGCATCGCCTACAAGAAGAACATCGACGACATGCGCGAGAGCCCATCGCTCCGGCTGATCGAACTGATGGAAGCGCGTGGCGCGGATGTGCATTATTTCGATCCACACGTGCCGATCATTCCCAGC
>JANNFV010000451.1:0-2306 GCA_031380285.1 Hyphomicrobiales bacterium
CGCGCATGATCGAACTGATCGGTATCCCGCCGATGCCGGTTGTCGCGGACTATGCCGCCATGCTGGCCGATGCGGCGCAATGGGAAGGCTGGGTTCTGCCCGGCAAGGATGGTGCGTTGGAGGCATCGCTGATCCTGCGGATCGAGCCAGCAGTGTTCGAGGTTTACAACATCGCTGTTGATGATAGCGCTGCGGGGCAGGGCACGGGCCGCCAACTCATGCTCTTCGCCGAACGCCGCGCCCGCGAACGCGGCTACCGCGAGATCAGCCTCTACACCAACATCAAGATGGTCTCCAACCGCGCCTTCTACGGTCGCCTCGGCTACGAGGAAACAGGCCGGATTTACCCCGGCGGTCGGCAAGCCGTGACCATGGCCAAACGCCTCGATGGAACAAGGATGTCTCCCATGACCAACGATCTCTATGCGACGCGCCGCGCGGCCTATCGTCGGCTGCATGACAGCGGCTGTTTCGTGCAGCCCAACCCCTGGGACGCAGGCACGGCCCGCTGGCTCAAGGCGCAGGGATTTCCGGCACTGGCGACGACAAGCGCAGGCTTCGCCTGGACCAAGGGGCGCTCCGACAGCGCCGTGCCGCTCGACATGATGCTGGGCCATATCGCCGAACTGGTGGAGGCCGTGCCCGATCTCCCGGTGAATGCGGATTTCGAGAATGGCTATGCCGATGACGAGGAGACACTCGCCCGCAACATCAAGCTGTGCATCGCGACGGGTGTGGCGGGCCTCTCCATCGAGGATGCGACCGGCGATCCGGCCAATCCGCTCTACGATTTTGACACGGCTCTCAGCCGCATCAAGGCGGCACGCAAGGCGGTAGATGAAACCGGTTCCGGCGTGATGCTGACGGCACGGGCGGAAGCCTTTCTGCATGGCCATCCCGACCCCTTGCCCGAGGTCTGCAAGCGCCTTGCTGCCTTTGCTGAAGCGGGCGCTGACGTGCTCTATGCGCCGGGGCCGAGGACAGTGAGCGACATGCGCGAGGTCATTGCCGCGGCAGGTGGCAAGCCGGTCAACATCATCGTCTTTGCCGATATCGGCATGAGCGTGGAGGATATCGCGCGGCTCGGCGCACGGCGCATTTCCATCGGCTCCGCCCTGGCCAAGGCGGCCTGGACCGGCTTCATCAACGCGACGACACTGCTGGCCGAGAAGGGCAGCTTCAGCGGCTTTGCCACCAATGTTGCGAGTCCGGTTCTCAACGGCTTTTTCAACGCCGATCTGAAGGGCAGGGGGCTGTCATGAGCATCGACCTTTCGGGCTGGAAGCAGCCGCCCTTTCCACCGCGCCAGACGCTGGAGGGCCAGTGGTGCAGGCTGGAACCCCTCTCCGCCGAACGCCACATGTCTGACCTGTGGCGGTACATGCGCGGCCATGATCACCTCTGGGACTATCTCTTCCCGCCACCGCCGCACAGCGAGGCCGAATACCGTGATCTGTTGGCGGGCATGGAAGCGAGGACCGACATCGTGCCGCTCACCGTGATCGACAAGGCGGATGGCGAGGCGAAGGGCCATCTGTGGATCATGGAGATCAGGCCCGCGCACGGTGTCTTCGAGGTGGGGTCGATCACCTGGTCGCCAGCGATGCAGCGCACACGGGCCGCGACCGAGGCAATCTATCTCGTGGGGGACTATGGTTTCTCGCTGGGATACCGCCGCTATGAATGGAAATGCAACGATCTGAACGAACCCTCGAAGCGGGCCGCCCTGCGCCTCGGCTACACCCATGAAGGGCTCTTCCGCCAGCACATGGTGCTGAAGGGCAAAAGCCGCGACACGGCCTGGTTCTCGATGACGGATGGTGAATGGCCGTCGCTCAAGGCGCGTTTTCAGGCGTGGCTGGCGCCGGGTAATTTCACGCCCGAAGGTCAGCAGAAAACGAAGCTGTGAACACGCGGCGCTGCTTAATCCCTCTCACTCGGGTTAGATTACACAGATTTCTAGCATTAATATTACTCAAGCGTGTATTTGGTTTTTTATCTTGTATAGCGACTTGCAATTTAAATCTGATTTATCCAATAAATTTTTTGACGCATTCAGTAATTCAAAGAATAGTTTTGATTTCGTATTTTCAATATATTTATATTTTTGTTCAATTTGTTTAATTCTTGCTGCGATCAAAAATATTTCTATTGTTAATGAATCTTCAATTTCATTGAAGTCTGAAAAATTGTCTGAATCAAAATTAATTTTCCTAGTTTTCATTGACGTCTCCTTGCATCCCGCATTAATTTATAACGCAATACTGCAACCAGAGCTTTTTTTGTTTCTTATACGAAAGACTATG
>JANNFV010000457.1:0-6821 GCA_031380285.1 Hyphomicrobiales bacterium
CGCCACGATGGACCCCTATGCGCATACCGAGAGCTTCACCTCGAACATGCATCACCACATCTATGATCCGCTGGTCCGCCGGAACAAGGACCTGCAGATCGAACCGGCGCTGGCGACCTCCTGGACAGTCGAGGCACCCGACCGCTGGCGCTTCAAGCTCCGCCAGGGCGTAAAGTTTCACAATGGCGCGGCCTTCACGGCGGATGACGTGGTGGCGTCGATCACGCGGCTCATCCATCCCGGATCGCGGGCCAAGGGCAACCTCTCCAATGTGACCAAGGCGGAGAAGGTGGATGACCTCACCGTCGACATCACCCTGAACGGTCCCTACCCGCTGCTGCTGAACGACCTGTCTGGCGTGTTCATCATGAGCAAATCCTGGCTGGAGGCCAACAACGCCGTGACGCCGGGCAATACGACGACGGGCGTCACCACCTTTGCCTCGACCAATGCCAACGGCACCGGACCTTTCGTGCTGGAGAGCTATCAGCCCGACAACCGCACGGTGATGACCGTCAACCCGAACTGGTGGGACAAGGCGGCGCATAATCTGACGCGAATCGAGTTCCGGCCCATCAAGTCGGATGCGACGCGCGTGGCCGCTCTGCTGTCGGGCGAGATCGACATGATGGCGCCTGCCCCCTTGCAGGATCTCGCCCGCATCGGCGGCGCTGATGGCTTCAAGGTGGTGGAGGAGCCGTCACTGCGGTTGATCTTCCTGGGTCTCAATCACCGGGCGGAACTGCAGGGCGATCCGGGCAAGCCCAACCCGATGAAGGACAAGCGGGTGCGCCAGGCCCTATGGCATGCCATCGACCTCGACTCGATCCACCGCCGCGTGATGCGGGCGAAGTCGCGCACGGTCGGCACGATGGTGGCCCCGCCGATCCCGGGCTATGCGGCGGCGCTGGACACTCCCCTGCCCTTCAATGTCGAGCAGGCCAAGAGCCTGCTGTCGGAGGCAGGCTTCCCCAACGGCTTCAAGACCAAGCTCAACTGCTCCAACGACCGCTACATCGCGGATGAGCAGACTTGTGTCGCCATCGCGGCCATGTGGACCCGGATTGGCGTGACCGTCGATCTCAAGACGGAAAGCCGCGCGACCTATTTTCCGCTCGTCGACAAGGGCGAGAGCGATGCCTACATCCTGGGCTGGGCAACGCTGCCGCCGATGGACAGCTATTCCGTCGCCTCGGCGCTGCTGCACTCCAAGGGAGGCGCGTTTGGCGGCAACAATCCCAATGGTCTGTCCGATCCCCGGTTGGATGATCTGACCAAGAAAGCCGCAGTAGAACTCGATGAAACGAAGCGGCGTGCCTTCCTGACCGAAGCCCTGAAGATCACGCGGGACGAGGCCTATTTCATTCCGCTCCACCAGCAGCCCGTGGCCTGGGCCATGAAGAAGGCGATCGAAGTGCCGGTGTTTGCGGATGAGTATGTGCGGCTGTGGTTTGCGAAGGTGAATTGACGCGGAATGTGCGACGCACTCCCTTCTCCTTCTCCCCGTTCTGCACGGGGACAAGGCCGGGATGAGGGGCCAGGTGAGATCGCTCGATGCCCGCTCACCTTGCCCCTCTCCCCGTTCTGGGCGGGGAGAGGGAGCTTGGCCTGAGCCATGATCCGCATCCTCCTCTCACGCCTGGCCCAGATGCTGATGGTGATGGCGGCCGTCACTGCGGTGGCCTTCGTCATCTTCCGCTATGTCGGTGATCCAGTCCTGATCATGTCGCGGGAGGATGCGACGCCGGCCGAAAAGGCTGCGCTGCGCCAGCAGCTTGGCCTGGACCAGCCCGTCGTGGTGCAGTTCGGCAGCTTCGTGGCCCGTGTTGCAACCGGCGATCTCGGCAACAGCTTCCGCAACCAGAGGCCGGTCGCGGGCCTGATTGCGGAGCGGCTGCCTGCGACGCTGGAATTGGTGCTGGTGGCGACGCTGCTGGCACTGCTGCTGGGCATTCCGCTCGGCGTCTATTGCGCCCTCAAGCCCGAGGGGTGGCTGACGCGCCTGATCCAGACCGTGTCTCTCATCGGCATTTCCACGCCAACTTTCGTCACCGGCATCGTGCTCATCCTCGTCTTCTCGGTCTGGCTGAAATGGCTGCCCTCCTTTGGTCGCGGCGAAGTCGTGAGGCTCGGCTGGTGGAGCACCGGCTTTTTGACCGCGAGTGGCCTGCGCTCGCTGGTGCTGCCCTCGGTGACGCTGGCGCTGTTCCAGGTCACGCTGATCATGCGCCTGGTGCGTGCCGAGATGATCGACGTGCTGTCGTCCGACTACATCCGCTATGCCAGGGCGCGTGGCCTGCCTGCCAGCTACATCCACCGCAAGCTGGCCCTGCGCAACGCGCTGATGCCGGTGATCACGGTGACGGGCCTGCAGATCGGCGCGCTCATCGCTTTCGCCATCGTCACGGAAACCGTGTTCCAGTGGCCGGGCATGGGCCTGCTGTTCATCCAGGCCGTGTCCTTCGTCGATCTGCCGGTGATGGCGGCCTATCTGCTGTTCGTCGGCTTCATCTTCGTCACCATCAACATGGCTGTCGATGTGATCTATGCGCTGGTCGATCCGCGCCTGCGCACGCGGGCGGCGTAATGGCGATGCCCGGTTTCATCACCGCGATCATCGGCGTGCTGCGCGTCAAGCGCGTGGTGGGCTGGCTTGTCCGGCTGCGCCGCGCCGGGCCGCCGCTCTCGGTCATGCTCGCGGGCGTCACGGCTGGCACGCTGCTTCTGCTGGCGCTGTTCGCGCCGCAGGTGGCACCCAGCAATCCGCTTGATCTGGCGTCGTTCAATCTGGCGGACAGCGAAATTCCCCCGCTCTGGGCGGAAGGCGGCGACCGGCGCTTCCTGCTGGGCACGGACAACCAGGGCCGCGACATGCTGTCCGCCATTCTTTACGGCGCGCGCGTCTCGATCCTGATCGGCGGTGGCGCGGTGCTGGTGGCAGCGCTGATCGGTGTCTCGCTCGGCCTCATGGCGGGCTATTTGGGAGGGCGTACGGATGCGGTCATCATGCGCATCGGCGATGTCATCCTGTCTTTTCCGACCATCCTGCTGGCGCTGCTGGTCGCGGGTCTGGCCCGCGCCGTCTTTCCCGAGGCGGGCAGCCCGCGCAACGTGCCCTTCGTGCTGATCAGCGCCATCGCCATCCACGACTGGGTGCAATATGCCCGCACCGTGCGCGCCGCCACGATGGTCGAGAGCGCCAGAGACTACATCAAGGCGGCGCGTGTCATCGGCTTGCCGTCCACGCGCATCATGTTCCGGCACATCCTGCCCAATGTGATGAGTCCGGTGCTCGTCATCGCCACCATCAACCTCGCCGGTGCCGTGCTGACGGAAGCGACGTTGTCGTTCCTCGGTGTCGGCATGCCGCCGACCTATCCATCGCTGGGCACACTGATCCGCATCGGCAACGAGTTCGTGTTCTCCGGCATCTGGTGGATCGCGCTGTTTCCCGCCCTCACCCTGGTCATCCTGGTGCTGGCCGTGAACGTGATCGGCGATTGGCTGCGCGACCGGTTCAATCCGAAGCTGCGCGGGCGGACATGAGCGCCGCTCCCGCTCCTGCACTCTCCATCGAAAACCTGCGGGTCGAGTATCCCGATGGCGAAGGCGGCGTGCTGGTGGCCGTCGATGATGTCTCGCTCAGCATCGCGCCCGGCGAAATCCACGCCGTGGTGGGCGAGTCCGGCGCTGGCAAGACGACGGTCGCCAACGCGCTGATCGGCCTGATCGAAAAGCCGGGGCGCGTGACCGGTGGCACCATGCGCATCGGCGGGGCCATCCTCGATCCGGCCACCGGCAAGGGCGAGGGCCTGCAACTCGGGCGCGATATCGGCGTCATCTTCCAGGATCCGATGACCAGCCTCAACCCGCTGTTCACGGTGGAAAGCCAGCTGACAGAGACGATGCGGTTCCATCTGGGCCTCGGTGCGGCGGAGTGCCGGGCGCGGGCGCTGGACCTGCTCAATGCCGTGGGTATCCCCGAACCGGAGCGACGGCTGAAGAGCTATCCGCATCAGCTCTCGGGCGGGCAACGGCAGCGCGTGGTCATCGCGGCGGCGCTGTCCTGCAATCCCCGGCTGCTGGTGGCGGACGAGCCGACGACGGCTCTTGATGTCTCGATCCAGGCCCAGATCCTCGCGCTGATCAAGGATCTCGCCCGCACGCGGGGCCTTGGTGTCATGCTCGTCACGCACAACATGGGTGTGGTGGCGGAAACCGCCGACAGCGTGACCGTGATGGTGCGGGGCAAGGCGGTGGAGCAAGGGCCAGTGGCCGAGGTGTTGCGCCATCCCCGACACGCCTACACGCAGGGGCTGCTGGCGGCTGTGCCGCGCCTCGACCGCAAGCTTGATCGCTTCTCGGTGCTGACCGAAGGGGATGGCAAGGCCGACACGGCACGCCGGGCCATTGCCGCGCTGAAGCCGGTGGCCAGCCGGGCCAGCATCGAGCCGATGCTGCGCGTCGATAAGCTGGTGGTGGACTATGTCTCCCGGGGCTGGCTGCCCGGCAGCAGTGGGCGGACCTTGCGCGCCGTGGACGGCGTGTCGTTCGATCTCCTCAGGGGTGAAACATTGGGACTGGTCGGCGAAAGCGGCTGCGGCAAGACCACGGTTGCCAGCGTCATCGCCGGGCTGGTGAAGCCAACCTCGGGACAGGTGCTGCACGAGGGACGGCCCATAGCCGGAGCCGCCGCCACAAGCCGCACGCGGCAGGCGTCGCGTCAGGCGTTGCAGATGATCTTCCAGGATCCCTACGCCTCGCTCAATCCGCGCATGCGCGTGGGTGCGATCCTGGCCGAGCCGGTGCTGTTCTATCGTCTTGCTGCCACCAGGGCAGAGGCGGCGCAGGATGCGGGCTTGCTGCTGGAGGCGGTGGGCCTTGACCGCGGCCATGCCGAGCGCTTTCCCTTCGCCTTCTCGGGTGGTCAGCGCCAGCGCATTTCCATTGCCCGGGCGCTCGGTGCGAGGCCCCGGTTGCTGATCTGCGACGAACCGACCTCGTCGCTTGATGTCTCCGTTCAGGCGCAGATCCTCAACCTTCTCAAGGATCTGCGCGATGCCACAGGTTTGACCATGCTGCTGATCAGCCATGACCTCGCCGTGGTGCGCCAGATGTGCGACCGCGTCGCCGTGATGCAAGCCGGCTGGATTGTCGAGATCGGCGACACCGAGGGTGTGTTCGAGGCCCCGTCCCATGCCTACACGCGCGAATTGCTGTCGTTGATTCCGCGCATCCACCGTATTGCCGAAGGAGCAAACCATGGCTGATATCCTCATCATCAACGGCATCGTCGTCACGATGGATGGCAAGCGCCGTGTCATCGAGGACGGGGCTGTCGCCATCACGGGCGACATGATCGTCGCGGTCGGCACGACGGCGCAGGTCATGGCAAAGCACACGGCAAAGAAGGTCATCGATGCCGCACGCAAGATCGTCATGCCCGGCATGATCGATGCCCATGCCCATGCGGGCCACGGCTTCATCAAGACGCTGGGTGGTGGGCGCTCTGACCTCTGGTACGACGCCTGCGGCTTCACCTACACGCAAGGATCGACGCCGGAATTCTGGCGAGCCGAAGCGCAGCTCGCAGCACTGGAACGACTGCGCTTTGGCGTCACCACAGGTGTGTCGCTGCTGGGCGGTGGCGACACCATCCTGCGCACGGACGAGCCGGTCTATGGCGATGCCCATTGCGACGGCGTCAAGGAGGTCGGCACCCGCTCCTTCGTGGCCGTCGGCCCCACGCGCCCACCCCATCCGCTGACCTATGGCCGCTGGAAAGGCAGCAAGGCTCAGACCTATCCTGTGAGCTACGAGCAGCAGCTGGCGACCTGCCAGGCGCTGATCAAGGGCTGGCACGGCAAGCACGGGCAGCGCCTCAACATCGCCCTGATCACGCCGACGCTGCGCGAGGAGCATCACAAGGAGCTGTCGGTCGCCGACATGGACAAGGCCATGGCGCAGGCCCGGCAGGTCAGCGGCCTGGCGCGGGACAACGGCCTGGTGTTCACGCAGGACGGACACACCACGGGTTCCGTCGCCTTCGCCCACAAGCTGGGCATCCTGGGGCCGGAGGCGCTGCTGTCGCATGCCACCGGGCTGACGAAGAAGGAGATTGCGATCTGCGCCAAGACCGACACGAAGATCGCCCACAATCCCAGCGCCATCGCCTCGGTGCTGGCGCGTTGCCCTGCCATTGAGCTGATGGACGCGGGTGTCACGGTCGCCATCGCATCCGATGCCACAGCACCGGATCGCAGCGGCGACATGTTCCGGCACATGCAGCAGGCGATGCACTACCACAAGACCTTCTTCAGGGATCCCAAGGTGCTGCCGCCGGGCAAGGCGCTGGAGATGACCACCATCGATGCCGCAAAAGCGCTGGGCATGGAGAAGGACATCGGCTCGCTGGAAAAGGGCAAGAAGGCCGATGTCGTGCTGGTCGACCTGGCGCGCCCGCATCTCTATCCGCTGCACATGCCGGTGTTCCGCCTGGTCTGCTTCGCCAACGGCAACGATGTCGCGACCGTCATCGTCAACGGAAAGGTGTTGATGGAGGACCGCGCGGTGAAGAGCGTCAACGAGGCGAAGGTGCTGGACACCGCGCAGGCCGAGGCCGAGTTGATGCTGGATCGCGGCAAGCTGCGGCCGTTGCTGAAGCCGCTGCCGACCTTCTGGGGGCATACGCGAGGGTAAAGGCTGGAACTTTTGGAGTGACCTTGGCATTAAATGAGATCAGACAACACTCTCGTTCAGTCTCCCCGCCTCAGGTGATTCTTCATGACCATAGTCCCGACCATCATGTGCGGCGGTGCCGG
>JANNFV010000464.1:0-6805 GCA_031380285.1 Hyphomicrobiales bacterium
ATATATATATATATATTACAGCCGCATCTTCCTGCACTTCCTGCATGCGCTGTCGAAATCGGGACGCAAGGTGCATTCCTTCCTGTTCGCCACGGAGTTGACCAACATCAGCCGGATGCTGAAGGGCAACAAAGACCCCGAGATTGCGCTGCAGGAATGCGGCAAGATGGTTCGCGACTGGGATGGCGGCACGCGCATCTCCACGGCCCTGGAGGCCTTCAACAAGCGCTGGGCGCGTCGCGTGCTGACTGGCGGGGCCGTCGTTCTGTTCATCTCCGATGGCCTGGAGCGCCAGCTGGACGAGGCGCTGCCCCGCGAGATGGCACGGTTGCAGCGCTCGTCCCGCCGGCTGATCTGGCTCAACCCGCTGCTGCGCTATGACGGCTTCGAGGCCAAGGCGTCCGGCGTGCGCGCCTTGCTGCCGCATGTCGATGAGTTCCGCTCGATCCATTCCCTCAACAGCATGCGGCAGCTGTGCGAGGCCATCGCGGCGCAAGGCAGCGCCGCCGCCGATCCGAAGCGCTGGTTGAAGGCGGCGTGAGGGTTTTGAACCCGTCGGAGTCATGCTAAGATGATCAGATGACAAAGGTCGCCGCCAAATCCACCGAACGGAAAATGGAATACGTGGAGATCACGCAGGCCGAAGAGATGCCTGTGTTATCGGCTGAAGAGAAGGCTGAGTTGCTCCAGAGCCTGAAGGACGCGCAAGCGCGAATCGCGAAAGGTGAATACGTTGCGTTCAAGCCCGGCGAGTTCAGCCGTTGGGTGGACGAACGCATGCGTGAACACAGGGCTCGTCGCAAGCGTGCCGTATGATGTTCGCTTTGATCGAGTAGCGCTTGAGGAGATCAACGATTTCCTAACATATCTTTCGGATTACGATGCCGACGTATCCAAATGGTACGAAAACAGCATTAAGCAGATTATCGATCGCGATCTTCGTGAACACCCAGATCGATATCCATGGTTCTGGAAATCCGGTCCACCCTTCCGCGCTCGCCTATTCACCGTATCACGGCGCACCAAATACTGGATTATCTATGAGGTTAATGAACAGAACCGTTTCATAACGGTCCTGCGCTTCTGGAATGCGTCACGTGATCCATCAAAGCTGAAACTGTAGAGGCCCCATGCTCACCACTGACAGCGACATTCTCTCGACCGCAGAAACCTGGCGTCGCGCGGGCCGTGGCGTGGCCATTGCTACCGTGGTGGAGACCTGGGGATCCGCGCCGCGCCCCGTTGGCTCGCACCTCGTGATTGACGGTGAGGGAAACTTTCTCGGATCCGTCTCTGGCGGTTGTGTCGAAGGGGCAGTCGTCGAAGAGGCTGTCAGTGTCATAGAGAGTGGTAAGGCAAAGACGCTGTCCTTTGGCGTGGCGGACGAGACGGCGTGGCGTGTCGGCCTCTCCTGCGGCGGCAGGATCAGCGTCTATGTGGAGCCTGTGGCGTGAAGCTCGATCTGCTTGCCAGCCTGAATGCGGAACGCGCGGCACGGCGTGCCGTCGCACTGGTCACCGACATGGAGACGGGTGCGGCACATGTGGTGAAAGCTGCTGATCTCGCCAGGCTGCCTCTGGCTGGAACGGCGCTGGGGGAGGCTGTGGCCGACGCAATTCGCCACGGCAAGAGTGCCATGGTGGACATTGAGGGGCGCAAGCTGTTCCTCACGGTGCATGTGCCGCCGGTCAAGGTGGTGGTCACTGGCGCGGTGCATATCTCGCAGGCCATGGTGCCGGTCGCCAGGGTGTTGGGCCTTGACCTGACCGTCGTGGACCCGCGCACGGCTTTCGCCACGCCTGAACGCTTCCCCGATGTGGCACTGATCGCGGAATGGCCGGACGTGGCGTTGCCGCCGCTGGGCGTGGATCGCTACACGGCGTTTGTGGCGCTGACCCATGATCCGAAGATCGATGATCCTGCGCTCGAACACGCGCTTCGGGCCGAATGTTTCTATATCGGCGCTTTGGGCAGCCGGAAAACCCACGCGGCCCGCGTCACGCGGTTGCACGCCGCGGGTTTCTCCGCAGAAGCAGTCGCCCGCATCCATGCACCGATAGGCCTCGATATCGGTGCGGTCAGCCCTGCCGAGATCGCCGTCGCGATCCTGGGCGAGATCATCGCCAGCCTTCGCAAGGGGTCGCCCGCGTGAGATTTGGACCCGTGCCCACGCGAGAGGCCGTTGGCGGCACGCTGGCCCATGCGCTGAAGGAAGGCGAGCTTGTGCTCCGCAAGGGCACGGTCATCACCGCCGACCATGTCGCCGCAATGCTCAAGGCGGATGTTGCGGAAGTCACGGTCGCTCGCCTCGACGAAGGGGACCTGACGGAGGATGATGCGGCACGTCGCCTCGCCGATGCCATCATCGACATCGAGGTGATTGCTGAGAACCCTTTCACCGGGCGCGTCAATCTCTTCGCTGCAAGCCCTGGAATCCTGCTGCTTGATCCCTCGAGGATCGATGCCGTCAATGCGGTCGATGAGGCCATCACGCTGGCGACGCTGGCGAACCACAAGCGTGTCGGCGCGGGCGAGATGGTGGCGACGGTCAAGATCATCCCTTTCGCCGTGGCGGGCAAGCATGTCGAGCAAGCGATGATGGCTGGAGCAGGTGCCATCCGCATCGCGCCCTTCACCACCAAGAAGGTCGCGGTGTTCTCGACATTGATGCCCGGCCTCAAGTCATCGGTGGTGGACAAGACGCTGAGGGTGCTGGACGACAGGCTTGAAAATCTCGGCTTTTCGGAACGTCTCTGCGATATCCGCGTGCATCACACCGTGGACGATCTGGCGGAAGTGCTGCCAAGGGCGCGGGCGTTGGGCGCGGACATCACCATCATCTTCGGCGCTTCGGCAATCACGGACCGGCGCGATGTCATCCCTGCCGCGCTGGAGGCCGCAGGCGGGCAAGTCATTCATCTCGGCATGCCGGTCGATCCGGGCAATCTCCTGATGCTGGGGATGCTGGACGGACGTCCCGTCATCGGCGCGCCGGGCTGTGCGCGCTCGCCCAAGGAAAACGGCTTTGACTGGGTGCTGGAGCGCCTGATCGCGGACCTCAAGGTGACACCGGTTGATATCAGGAGCATGGGTGTCGGCGGCCTGCTGATGGAGATCATCTCGCGCCCGCAACCGCGTGATCCCGATGGCGTCATCCATCCCCAGGTCGCAGCCGTGGTGCTGGCCGCGGGCAAGGGCATGCGCATGGGCGGAGCCAAGATGACAGCCTTGCTCGGCGGCAAGCCGTTGGTGCGCTATCCGCACGAGGCGGCGGCGGCTTCCAACGCAGGGCCGCTCATCACCGTGGTGGGGCATGACGCGACCAAGGTGAGCGTCGCCCTGCTGGGCATCGACACGCGGTGCGTGGAGAATCCGGACTATGCCAAAGGCATGGCGACATCCCTGAAGGTCGGTATTGCCGCTGTGCCGGACACCTCGGCGGGAGCATTGATCCTGCTGGGTGACATGCCGCAGGTGACACCCGCCATCATCAACCGGCTGCTCGTGGCTTTTGCCGACAATCCCATGGCGAAAGCTGTGGTGCCGATGGTGGGCGGCCAGCGCGGCAATCCCATCCTGATCGGACGCGCCCTGTTTGAGGCTGTGATGCACCTCGAAGGCGATATGGGCGCGCGCAAGCTGCTGGATGCAGCGGAGGGCGACGTGATCGAGGTGGCAATCGACGATGCAGCGGTGCTCAACGATGTGGATACGCCCGAGGCTTTGAAAGCCTTGAACCGAGCCTGAATGCGTCCAAAAATGGACAAAAATCAAACCCCGCCAATGATTGCTCGGTCATAAGTTTCCAAATATCAATCAGGTGTTGATCACATTTGGAGAAGATTTCATGATCAAGAAGATGGTTCTGGCCACCGCTGCAGTTCTTGCCCTCTGCGGCACCGCTGCTGCTGACAATTACAATTTCTATCTGCACAACCGATCAGACGGATGGGTCATCAGCGGATTTCAGACTCTTCACAACGGCAGATGGAGTCGCAACTGGCTCGACAGGAGAATACCCAGTGGGCGGTCTGAACCCATGGTCTGGAACAGCCAGGATGGCGATTGCAGGGTGTCGTTTCGTGTCACCTGGGTCGATTACGGTTCCGAGACTTTCTCGATGGATTGGTGCAAGAACAATCCGACCAATGTCTACATGAAAAACCAGGGTTTCACCTGGGATTGAGTGCGGATATCTGGGATTGAGTGTGGAGATCTGGGATTGAGTGGTGCAGGTCTCCACAAACAGGATCACTTCCCTGCCGTCTGCGTGCCGCCAAACCGCAGCCAGCCGCTCACTGTCTCGCCCAAGCTGATGGCGAGGCCCTTGCCGAACGTCATCAAGCCCTGCGGTGACCAGTTGCTCGACAGCTTGATCTTGGCCTGAATCGCGAAGGGCGGCTTCTCGTCAAACGCCACGCGAAACAGCTGCTGGCGATCCGTGGAGCGGAAATTCACCTGGAATTCAGGCGGCAAGGCATCCGTGACATTCTCGATGCGCTCGACGCGGCCCGGGAAATTGTGCTGCCCATCGGAAACACGCACTGAATCGGCTGGCAACACGCTGTAGAGGCGTCCAATCGGCATATAGGCCAGCACGAACATGTCCCCGCGATAGAGCTCTACCAGCGGATCGCCGGATTTCACGATCTGCCCAAGGTTGGGCACCTTCGGCCCCACGACGCCCTCGATCTGGGCCACGACCTTGCCGTTGTTGTAGTTCGCCTGCACCTGTCCGATGACGCCGTCCATCTCCTTGCGTGTCGATGCGATGTTGCGATACTCGGCTTCAAGCGCCTGAAGCTCTGTCGTCAGCGAGCTTTCCTCGCGCTGGGCCTCGTAGAACTCTTTCTGGGACTCCTGGATGCGCGGCCCCGTAGTCAGGCCCCTGGCATTCAAGGACGCAAGCTGGTTCTGGGTCTGCACGGCCCGTTTGCTGCGCTCCAGCGCGCTTGGCAACACCTTCCTGATGGTCTCGATCCGGCCGGTGACCTGCGCTTCGCGGCTGAGCACGGTAGCGCGGCGCGTGGTCAGTTCTGCGATGGAGTCCAGGATTTCGCGCGATTGCAGCGTGGCGATGTGGGTGCCGGGCTTGACGGTATCGCCCGATTTGACATGGATCGCCAGAACCCGTGCGGCGTAGTCCGGCGCGATGATGGTGCGCTCCTTGGTGACGATGCCCTCGGCATCGAGGAAGAACCAGTGGCCGGTGAAGGTCCAGCCCAGCATGACGAAGACGCCGACGACGCAGTAGAAATAGAGCCTGCGGGCAAAGCTTTGACCACCAGCGCGAACCTGATTCTTGAGATTGTCGGGTCGCGCCCTTTTCCGGATCGCTTTGATCATTGGTCTGTCCACACACGAACAGCGGGCCCGGATGGACCAACTGACGCAACGTCACTTTTGGCCCGAAAAGGTAAAATTTTAGGATAGAAAGTGAGAATTGACCGAAAGGTCCATGCCGACGACGCGGGTTCGCGGGCTTACTTCCACCGGATCCAGTCATTGACCTTCGGCGGCGCGAAATTGTCGTGCCGGGAGGCTGAATAAATCCATTCCTCGATGAATGTATAGAGGCGTGCGTAGCGCATGAAATAGCCTTTCCAGGGGCCATAGATGAAAATGAACGGCCAGTACTTCCAGTACGTATTTTTTCGAGTGGAGAGACAAGCGCAGACAAACATGAAAAAATCGATGCTCAGGAACGCCAAATAAGTAACAAGCGTGATGAAGAGTGCGAAACTCAATCCTGTTGTTACAAGAAGCCAGGTCGTATAAACTGGCGCAAGGATACAGCAAAAAACATCCATGATCAGGAAGTCGATCTGGTGTGCCAGCTCACGCAGCTTGAAATTGGGGCTGAACGGATTGTAGGTGAAGCCGTATTTGCGTGTTCGGGTCCACAGTGCATCGCGCTCCCAGCGCTTGCGCTGCATGATCAGGTTGTACATGTGGGTTGGTACATCGGTGTAAGCGACCGAGCGCACCGCAAAGCCGATATTGTATCCCGCGAGCCTCAACCGCATGGTGATGTCGCCATCTTCTCCTGGCCCCTGGTCCATCATGCCAACGCGCATGAAGGCTTCTCGGCGGAATGCACCGAACGCACCTGAGATGATCGAGAGCTGGCCGAACATGTCGAGGCCGGTGCGCCCGATCTGGATGCCGACCATGTATTCGATGGTTTGCAGCGACGCCGTGATGGACGCTTCACCGTTGCGCACAAGCACCGAGCCACCGACGGCACCAATGCGAGGGTCGGAAAATGGCCTGACAATCTCCTCAATGGCCGTCCGCTCGAAAGAACAGTCGCAATCGATGACAAGCACGATATCGCCTGAAGCGAGCCGCATTCCCAGGTTGATGGCGGATGATTTTCCACCGCGGATGGCGCATTCCGCAATCTTGTCCACTTTGCCTTCGCGCTGCAGGCGCTTCATGATGGCATAGGTTTCGTCCGTCGAGCCATCGGAGACGCAGACGATTTCAAAGTTCTTGAATGTCTGCTCCGACAGTGAGAGCACGCATTTTTCGATGGAATCAGCCTCGTTGTGACCGGGGATCAGAATGGATACCCTGCCAACCTGCGGCATGGGACCGGGATCGCGCGCAAACTCGCGGAAGATGATGACGAGAGCTGGAATAAAAGTTGTGATGTAACGTGGCCATTCCAGAAACAGCGAAAACCAGAACATCATGATCATCGCCGCAATCGGCATGCCCAGAAGAATGGCGAGGCTGTTGTTGAACCAGTCGACGAGCACGGGAATCCAGATGCCTAAGCGATTGTTGTCGTGATCTTTTT
>JANNFV010000637.1:0-4966 GCA_031380285.1 Hyphomicrobiales bacterium
ATCAACCTCTTCGCGGATGCGGGTTGCGGCTTCATCCAGCTCATAGAGCATCATGTCCTTGCCGCCGGTGATCGAGATGAGCAGGCCCTTGGCCCCCTTCATCGACACTTCGCCAATCCGCTGCTCGACGAAGTGTCGATGAAGGGGGCCAAGGGCCTGCTCATCTCGATCACCGGCGGCAAGGACATGATGCTCTATGAGCTGGATGAAGCCGCAACCCGCATCCGCGAAGAGGTTGATCCCGAGGCGAACATCATTCTGGGTGCCACCCAGGATGACAGCCTGGAAGGCATCATCCGCGTCTCCGTGGTCGCCACCGGCATCGACCGCGCCTCCATCGACGCCATCGAACCCGTCAAGATTCTGGACCAGCGCCTGGCCGAGATGGCCCAGCGCCTGCGCACCCAGGTCGCGGCGAAGACGGCGGCTGCAGAGCCGGTGATATCGCTGGCCCGCACAACGGTTGCGACGCCCGTCGTTGCCGAGCCAGCCGCGACTGTCGAGCCGGTGATCGAAACGGTCACGCCCGTCATCGAAACGGCCCAGGATGTCGCTGCAAATCCGCAGGTTGCACCAGTGGCAGTGGTCACTGCGCCCGTTGCTGCTGCTCCGCCCATTCCGGTGGAAGCCGTTGTGCCGCCTGCTCCGCGCCTCTACGATGCGCATGAAGTCGTCCCCCAGACGCGCATGCCGCGCATCGAGGACTTTCCTGTGGTTGCCCAGGCCCAGCTTCGCAACGCCCAGATGCCTGCCCCGTCTCCTGCCCAGCCATTGGTCTCCGCCGAGACCAAGCGCATGACGCTTTTGCAGCGTCTTGCCGCAGTGGGTCTTGGTCGTCGCGAGGAGCCGGAGTTGCACACGGAATACGCGCCACCAGCGCCGCCGCAGCCTGTTGCCAGCCTTCACGTCGAGACGCCGCGCCGTCCCGTGGTGCAGGCTCCCGCCCGCGCTGCACAGGGCCAACTTGATTCTCATGGGCGCGTCCAGGCCCGCTCGATCGAGGACGATCAGCTGGAAATCCCGGCCTTCCTGCGTCGTCAGGGATAGTGGATTTCCACAAGCAGTCTTGACGATTTTTAGGCCAGCGCTTAAGGAAGCACTGGCCTTATCTATATGAAAAAGATGCGAAAAATCGCTTTTCGACGGTCGTTAAAATATGACTTTTTTATGTAACACGGCGTAAAAAAGCGTGATTTGTTCATGGCTACCGGCCCGCGTATTTTCCGCCCCATCGCTTTTTGAGTGACACGCGTTCCGCAGGGGGCACCATCGCATGATGCGACACGCGTTGATCCTGAACTCCGCGAAAGCTGTGACCGACGGTCAACGTCGGCGGGCAATCGCCAAAGAGGATAACGTCTTGAACCAGACGACATTGTGCGACCAGGTTTCGCTGCAGGGCATCGGTGTCCACAGCGGAGCTCCTGTCAGAATGACACTGCACCCCGCCGACGCCAACACTGGAATCGTTTTCCGCCGCACCGGCTTGCCCGGCGGTGTCGAGCGCCACATTCCCGCTCGGCGTGAGGCTGTTGGCGCAACCGAGCTTTGCACGGTGATCGGAGAGCCAAGCGGCGCTTCGGTTTCAACCATCGAGCACCTGATGGCGGCATTGGCCGGCATGGGAGTGGACAATGCCATCGTCGAGGTGGATGGCCCGGAAGTGCCGATCATGGATGGCAGTTCGGCTTTGTTCGTTGATGCCATCGATCAGGTCGGTATCGAGAGCCAGATGCCGCAGCGCAAGGTCATCAAGGTGCTCAAAACGGTCCGCTACGAGCAGGGCCATTCCTGGGCCGAGCTTTCGCCACGTGATCGTGGCTTCATGATCGATGTCGAGATCGATTTTCCCACCCCTCTCATTGGTCGCCAGCGCCGTGTGATCGACCTGTCGCCATCGACCTTCCGCACCGAGATCGCGCGGGCCCGCACCTTCGGCTTCATGAAGGATGTGGAATATCTCTGGAAGAAGAACCTGGCGCTTGGCGCTTCGCTCGAAAACACCGTTGCTCTGGGCGACGACCGGATCATCAATCCGGAAGGCCTGCGCTTCCCCGATGAGTTCGTCCGCCACAAGATCCTCGATGCGGTCGGCGACCTGGCTCTGGCTGGTGCGGCCCTGCAGGCGACCTACCGGGCCCATGCTCCCGGCCACAAGGTGAATGCCATGATCCTCGAGCGCCTGTTCGCGGATCGGACGGCCTGGACGCTGCTGGAGGCTCCGGCCCCGCGCCGCGAGTTCGGGCGTGGTGACATTGGCATCCCTGCGGCTGTGTTCAGCCCGGACAAGAACTGAGGCTTTTCGGGGCTAGTCAGCGGCAGTCAGGCGGCTTCTGCCTTGTGATCGCCATATTCCACTCCGTTAGAGTTAACGATCTCCGACGAAAGCAAGCCTGATCCGGAGCATCAGCTTGCTTTGAATCGGCTGTCGTGGCACTTTCCCGGCGATTTTGATGGGGCGTTTCGTAGGATGTCGGTTTTGCTGCGTAAAATGACTTTGAAGAGCCTGACCAAGCTGCTGGTTGTTGCCACGGTGGCTGTGCCGCTGGCCGCCTGCGAAACCGTGTCGTCCCTGAACCCCTTCGCCAGCGCCAAGGCGACCAGTGATCTCTCCAAGGAAGAACCGGCAGAGGTGCTGTTCAACGACGGCCTGGCCCGTCTTCAGAACAAGAATTTCGATGGTGCCGCGCGCAAGTTCGCGGAACTGGACAAGCAGTATCCCTACACCAACTGGTCCAAGCGCAGCCTGCTGCTGCAGACCTTCTCGAACTACGAGAATCGCAATTACGAGGACACGATCTCCAACGGCCGCCGCTTCGTGCAGCTCTATCCGGCGGACAAGGACGCGGCCTATGCGCAGTATCTCGTCGGCATGTCCTATTTCAACCAGATGCCGGATGTCAGCCGCGATCAGGAGCGTTCACAGCGTGCTTTGCTCGCCATGGACGAACTGATCAACAAGTGGCCGCAATCCGAGTATGTTCCCGATGCCCGCCAGCGCGTGGCCGTCGCCCGCGATCAATTGGCCGCGAAGGAAATGGATGTCGGGCGCTATTATCTGGAGCAGCGCAATTACACCGGTGCCGTCAACCGCTTCCGCGAGGTTCTGACGCGCTACCAGACGACGCGCCACACCGAGGAAGCGCTGCTGCGCATCACGGAAGCCTACATGTCGCTGGGAATCGTTCCCGAGGCACAGACGGCGGCGGCAGTGCTGGGCCACAACTTCCCGGATAGCCAGTGGTACAAGGATGCATTCAAGCTCCTGCAGGCCGGTGGTGTCGAACCGCGCGAGAGCGAAAGCTCCTGGATCAGCCGTGCTTTCCGCGGGTTCCGTCGCGGTGTCGGCATCTGATCTGCGGATAGCGCCGCAAGGCACCTTTCAAGCTCTTCCCCGCCTTCCCCAAGCATGGCACAAGCGCGGCTATGCTCACGCGCCTTTCCATCCGTGATATCGTCCTGATCGACCGTCTTGACCTGACAGTCGAGCCTGGCCTGTTGGTGCTGACGGGCGAGACCGGCGCTGGCAAATCCATCCTGCTCGACGCATTCGCGCTGGCCCTCGGCGGGCGTGGCGAGGGGCGTCTGGTCCGGCAGGGCATGCCCCAGGGACAGGTGACAGCCGTGTTCGAACTGCCGCCGGGTCATGCTGCCCGTGGCCTGGCGGAAAGCGCTGACCTCGATACCGAGGGCGACCTCATCCTGCGCCGCGTGCAGCTCGCGGATGGCCGCACCCGGGCCTTCATCAACGATCAGCCCGTCAGCGTGCAGACGCTTCGCTCCATCGGCCAGATGCTCGTCGAAATCCACGGCCAGCATGATGACCGCGCCCTGACGGACACCAGCGAACATCGCGCCCTTCTCGATGCCTTTGGCGGCCTCAAGGTCCAGGCGGCAGCCCTTGCCACGGCCCATGGGGTCTGGCGCAAGGCGGAAGCCGATCTGGCCGCACAAAAGGCCAGGATCGAGAAAGCCCGCGCCGATGCTGATTATCTCCGCCATGCCGCGGGTGAGCTGGAAGCACTTGCCCCGGCGGAAGGCGAAGAGACCGCACTGGCCGAGCGTCGGCAACGCATGATGCAATCTGAAAAGGTCGTGGGGGAGTTGCAAGAGGTTTTCGACCTCCTGTCCGGCCATGGTTCGCCCGTGCCCGCACTTTCCTCCGCGCAGCGCAGGCTGGACCGCCGGGCAGAACAGGCCCCCGAACTTGCTGCGCCCGCTGCGAAGGCGCTTGACCAGGCCCTGCTGGCGCTGGAGGAAGCCCGCGATGCGCTGGAGAAGGCACTGCGTGCGGCGGAGTTTGACCCGCGTGAACAGGAGCGGATCGAGGAGCGCCTGTTCGCGCTGCGGGCCGCCAGCCGCAAGCACAATGTGCCGGTGGATGCGCTGGCGGCCCTGGCGCAACGCTTCACGGCTGATCTGGCGGCGCTCGATGCGGGCGAGGGGCATCTGAAGGCACTGGATGCGGCTGCGCGGGAGACCAGGGACGCCTATCAGAAACAGGCTCGTGCCCTGTCGAAGAATCGCCGGACCGCTGCCACTGAACTGGACGGTGCCGTCAATGCCGAACTGCCACCCCTCAAGCTGGAACGCGCCCGGTTCATCACCGAGATCACCTCGGATGAAGCCAGGGCGTCGGCGGAGGGCATCGACCTGGTCGAGTTCCATGTGCAGACCAATCCCGGCACCAAGCCAGGGCCGATGATGAAGGTGGCATCGGGCGGCGAGCTGTCGCGTTTCATGCTGGCCCTCAAGGTCGTGCTGGCGGATCGTGGCTCGGCTCCCACCCTGGTGTTCGACGAAATCGACACCGGCGTGGGTGGCGCAGTGGCGGATGCGATCGGCCAACGTCTGGCGCGGCTGGCGGGAACGGTGCAGGTTCTCTCGGTCACGCACGCGCCACAGGTGGCCGCACGCGCCGGGCGTCATTTCCTGATCGCCAAGGAAGACGTGGGCCAGGGCGAGC
>JANNFV010000643.1:0-1788 GCA_031380285.1 Hyphomicrobiales bacterium
CTCACCCGCCTCTCCCGCGCGGCCCCCGATGGCTACACCATCGGCATCGGCAACAGCGGCACCAGCGCCGCCGTCTATTGGATCCACGACAACGTGACATTCAAACCGGATGATTTCGCCGCCATCGGACTGATCGCGAAGACCGCGCCGATGATCGTGCTGCGCAAGGATTTCCCGGCGACCACAATGGCCGAATTCGTGGCCCATATGCAGAAGAACCCCGGCAAGGTGACGCTGGGACATGCCGGGACAGGCTCGTCGAACTATCTGATCTGCCTCAACTTCCTGCAGGCCGCCAAGGTGGAAGCCCAGCTTATCGGCTATCGCGGAGCGGCTCCGGCCCTCAACGATGCGCTGGCGGGGTCCATCGACGGTGTCTGCGACGCCGCGACCTCCGTGCAGAGCCATGTCCAGGCCGGAACGGTGAAGGCCATGGCGGTTGCAACAGACAGCAGGCTCAAGAACGTGCCGGACGTGCCGACATCCGTGCAGGCCGGCCTGCCGGAATTCTCGATGCAGGGCTGGAACGGCTTCTTCGCACCCAAGGGAACACCCGCACCGGTCATCGCCAGGCTGAACGAGGCCATGCGCAAGGCGCTCGACAGCGACAACGTGAAGAAACGTCTGGAAGAGCTTGCTGCCGCCCCAGCCCCCGAATCAGAGCGCTCCGCCGATCACCTGGGCAAATTGGTGCCGGTGGAAGTGGAGCGCTATCGCAAGCTCCTGGGGAAATGAAGCGGCTGACCCGCGGGCTTCTCACCCCTCGGGAGGGAACGCAGCCGCGATCAAGGCTTGCGTGTACGCATCCTGCGGGCGCGCAAAAATCTGGTCGGCGGACCCGCTTTCGAGCACCTTGCCATCCTTCATGACGATCACATCGTCGGACAGCGCACGCACCACCGCAAGGTCATGGCTGATGAACAGATATGTCAGGCCATGTGACAGCTGAAGATTGCGCAACAGATCGATCACGGACTTCTGCACGGTGCGATCCAGCGCCGATGTCGGCTCATCCAGCAACATCAACTTCGGCTTCAGGATCAGCGCCCTTGCGATGGCGATACGCTGGCGCTGCCCTCCCGAAAACTCATGGGGATAACGGTTGCGCATCCGGCTTTCGAGGCTGACCTCGGCCAGCGCTTCAGCCGCACGCTTGTCCCGCTCGCTGCGGCTGAGCTGCGGCTCATGCACCAGCAGCCCTTCGGTGATGATCTCGCCCACGGTCATGCGCGGGCTGAGAGAGCCGAAAGGATCCTGGAAGACCACCTGCATGTCGCGCCGCAGAGGCCGCAGCGCGGCACGATCCAGCACATCGAGCGCCTTGCCATCGAAGGTCACGGTTCCCTCGGCGGGCAAAAGCCGCAGCAGGGCACGCCCGAGGGTTGACTTGCCAGACCCGGACTCGCCCACGATGCCCAGCGTGCCACCCCTGGGCAGCGAGAGGGAAACACCATCCACCGCAACCAGGGGCGGAGCCTTGCGGAGCAAGCTTCCCGGCATCCTGAACGCCACGCGAATATCCTTTGCCGCAAGCAGGACAGGCGCATTCTCCGCAGGGGGCTGCTTGCGCCCGGAAGGCTCCGCCGCGATCAGCATGCGGGTATAGGCGTGCTGTGGATCGGCAAAAACCCGGGCCACCGGCCCTTGCTCCACAACCTCGCCATGACGCATGACATAGACCCGGCTGGCAAAGCGCTTCACCACGTTGAGGTCATGGCTGATGAAGGCGATGGCCATGCCCAGCCTGTCTTTCAGCTCCGTCATCAACCGCAGGATTTCGGCCTGGAT
>JANNFV010000512.1:0-2912 GCA_031380285.1 Hyphomicrobiales bacterium
GACGCCTTCGACATGGTGATGGATTTCGGTGTCGACAAGGAAGCCCGGGCCGCACTCGGCACCGTGATCCAGCGCTGGATCGCCCACCTCCTGGGTTTTGCTGCCGATGTGAGCGTCGTGGCGGAAATCCACGACAAGAACTGGGCCTGGTTCATCGGGCTGGACCAGGAGGCCACGCGCATCGGCAACCAGCTCTGGCAGGGGCGCGACGTGCCGGAGGTGGACAAGGCCCGCGTGGTGGCGCTCTACACCATGACCCTTGCAGATGATCCGCGTGTCTTGACGCGTGTCACGGGCAAGCCGATCTATCTCATCCTGGCCATGGGGCCGGACCGGATTGTCAGGGTGAAGCCGCAGAACCTCCTCGCGGGATTGCCGCTCAATCCCGCTGTGCCGCCAAAGGATGCCAACTGATGCCCACCATGACCATGCAGGTCGGGGTCGTGCTGGAAAAGCGCAAGGCGCGGTCCGTATGGCTCGATGTGATCTGGGAGGCACATTCGGTGCTGGCAGAGCCTGCGGCGGCGGAAGCCGGATCGCCGCTTGGGCGCGATGGCCAGGGCGAATTGTTCTATGGCGGCGCTGCCGTGCTGGAGGCTCACACGATCGAGACCGCCTATTACCGGGACAATATCGCCACGGGCAAACCGCAGATCTGGGTGGTGTTGCGGGCGCAGGCAGGCAGCGATCTGCCCGAGATCGTCAAGGTGACCTGCGATCCCACCGAGGGCGAGGGATATACGGAGACGGGTTGGGACACCGTCAACACCGTTGCAATGCCCGAATCCATCGTCGTGGCGCTGATGGCCTTCGTGGACGAGCACCATGTCGACCGGCCCATCTTGAAGCGCAAGCGTGACCGGGCTGACCCGGACGCGCTGGGATTTGGTTTGCGCGGCCCCGAAAAGGACCGGATGCTGCGCGAAAAGCGCGACAGAGAAGGTGGTCATGAGCCGCAGTGACGATACACCTGATGCAGATGGCGGCTTTCTGGGCCGTTGGGCCAAGCGCAAGCAGGAGGCGCAGCGGGAAACCGAGCCGAAAATCCTCATCCCGAGCCCGTCGATGGATGAACCAGCCAGCAGTGAAACGCCGCCCTCCATCCTTCGACAGGCTCAGGATGAGGGCTCGATAACGGCTGCTGCCGAAGCTTCCCCCATGCCGTCCCTCGACAGCATTGTCCCGGGTGGCGATGTCTCGGCCTTTTTCCAGAAACACGTGCCGGAAGCGCTGCGCACTGCAGCGCTCCGCAAGCTCTGGGTCACCGATCCGGAGATCAAGGGTTTCATCGAAATGGCGGACTACCAGTGGGATTTCAACAACCCTGATTCCATTCCCGGCTGGAGTTCCACGGTCGGCAGTCTCGATGTCAAGGCAATGATGGAGCGCGTCATGGGCGGCAATGGCCCCCTGGCTGGTGCGGGCAAGGCCGTCGAACAGGGTGAAAAACCGACCGAGATCAGTGCGGAAGGGGCCGATGCCGTTCCTTCCGAACCGCGCGAAACAGTCTGTGAAAATACTGAAACTGCAATCATTTCAGCATCTTCGCAGAACAGCGACGGCGTATCAGACCTTCGGCTGATTCAAAATGGTGCATCGCAAAATTCCACAAAAGAATCAAGCGTTTACGACGTTGTTCGCAAGCGTGGTGGCGGCGCCCTGCCCACTTGAAGGGCCGCGCAGTTTGGTATAGCTCTAAGCTATGCTGGCTACAGCGAAAAAGTAACAAGGCGCTCGAAGCGTCCTATCGGGTGGATATGCGAGACGACGGTCTACAACAAGCGATCGATGCTGCGGGAGGCATCGCGTCCTTGGCGCGGAAGCTGGGCATCGCCCAGCCTTCGGTGTCAAACTGGACGCGTGTACCCGCTGAACGCGTCGTCACTGTCGAGGCGCTGACCGGCGTTGAGCGCAGCGTGCTGAGGCCCGATCTCTACGGGACCACCGCTGCGGCACTGGACGATGTCGATCAGGCCCGCATGCGCGAGTATCTCCTGATCGGCTCGCTGCTCCGGCAGGCACCAACGGCGCAATTGATCGCCGATATCGGCCGGATGCAGGGCGATGCATCGGCACTCGGGCTGCTTCACATGTCACTGGCGGAGGCTGCCGACGAAACTGATGCAGAGGCAGAATCGCGCGAATTCTTCCGGCTGTTTGTTGGCGTCGGGCGCGGTGAGCTTCTGCCTTACGGCTCTTACTACCAGACGGGATTCCTGCACGAGCGCCCTCTGGCGCGGGTGCGCGAGGACATGGTGCGGCTGGGCATCGAGCGGGCGGAAGGCTTGTTCGAGCCGGAGGACCATATCGGCATCCTCTGCGAGATCATGGCCGGATTGATCGGCGGCGAATTCGACGGTGGAGAGAAGGAGCAGAAACTGTTCTTCTCCCGCCATCTCAAGCCCTGGGCGTCGCGGTTGTTCGCGGACCTTGAGGCTTGCGCCAAGACACCATTCTACAAGGCCGTGGCGCGTGTCGGCGCGGCCTTGATCGAGATCGAAACCGAAGGATTTGCACTGTCTGCGTAAGCAGGCGGAGCGCAAACAACACCAGGAGGAGGGCAGCATGGCTTCCGAGACCGTGACGAAGGCAAAGATCGAAAGGCGCGGCTTTTTGAAAGCGCTCGGCCTGGGTGCCGGTGCCGCCGCCAGCGGCGTTGTCGCCGATGCAGCGCTCGCGCCCGCCGCCGCCAACGAAAGCAAGAATGACCGGACCAAGGCCCGTTACAAGGAAACGGACCATGTGAAGGCGTATTACCGCACGAACCGGTACTGAGGAGAACGAGCCATGCTGATCAAGAGAAAAGAAGCAACAGCGCGCCGGTCGTCTCTCGCAGCCGCGCTTGGCGTGAACTCCTCGGGCGTGCTTGACCGCCGTTCGTTCCTGCGCCGCTCCGGCCTCGCCGTTGGTGG
>JANNFV010000571.1:0-2182 GCA_031380285.1 Hyphomicrobiales bacterium
GGTGGCGGCGCGATCATCGTGCCGGTGATCTATGCCGTCTTCGGGCTGATGAACGTGCCAGAGGAGTTGCGGATGCCGCTCTCCGTCGGCACCAGCCTTGCCGTGATCATTCCCACCTCGATCCAGTCCTTCCGCACGCACTACGCCAAGGGCGCAGTGGACATGGAGGTGCTGAAGCTCTGGGCCGTGCCGGTCATCCTCGGCGTGGTCATCGGCAGCTATCTCGCACGCTTCGCGCCGCCCGCCTTGTTCAAGCTCGTGTTCATCGGTGTGGCCTCGCTCACAGCCGTGAAGCTGTTGTTCGGCAGCAACTGGGGCAAGCTTGGCGACACCATGCCAACCGGCCTCATCATGAAGGTCTATGGTGCGCTCATCGGCCTCCTGTCCTCTCTCATGGGCATCGGGGGCGGGCAGTTGGCAAACCTGTTCATGACGCTCTACAGCAAGCCCATCCACCAGGCGATTGCCACCTCTTCCGGCCTGGGCGTGCTGATTTCCGTGCCGGGCGCATTGGGTTTCATGCTGGCGGGATGGCCGAAGATGGATGTGCTGCCGCCGCTCTCCATCGGCTTCGTCTCGCTGATTGGCCTGCTGCTGATCGCGCCGACCAGTGCCCTCGTGGCCCCTTATGGCGCAAGGCTGGCGCACCGGCTGCCGAAACGCAAGCTGGAGGTGGCGTTCGGCGTTTTCCTGGTGTTGGTCTGCCTCAGGTTTATGTGGTCGATTGTGGTATAGCCGAGAGTTCGGCCAGCGATGCGTCGATGTGGGCGCGCCATTTCGGACCACGCTCGCGTGCATTGGCGAAAGCGTCGTCCAGTGCGGCAGGATCGCTTTCTTTCAACGCTGTCATGAGGCTTTCTGCCTGCATGAGATCCTTGCGGCGCTTGGGATTGGCGGGCTGCCGTTCCTGCGCGACAATCAGCTTGTGCACGGCATATCGCGCGGGCTGCGGCACGCGCACCGTGATGCCGACGTTGTAGAGCGCAACGATGTCAATAGCATCCTCGATCAGGAACTCGAGATAGCGCAGCGGTTGCGCAGAGCAGCCAAGCCCCGGGATCGGCACGCCGTTTTCATCATCGGCTCTCGTGCGATAGCGCGTGATGACATCGACATCGAAGCCGGATGACGAGCGAAAGCGTTTGGGCAGGGCCTTGCGGTTCAGCATTGGTGCCGCAATGAAACTGGGATCGGCACGCTTGAGAATATCAAGCAGGTTTGCACCGTCGGTTTCGGACTGGACAGCCAGCGAAGCAGCAGCCAGATCGGCGTCCTGTGTCGATAGCGCCACGCCGCCCAGCATGAAACCGACAACCGGCGCGTAGGTCTGATAGGCCGCCGTTCCAACGAGGATCATGCCGTTGCGGAAAAGCCCGACATTGGCGACCGCTTCCAGCAATCGTCCCGTTTCCAGTGTCGGACCGGGGAGGCCGGATCGCTTGAGCACAGACACAGTGGAGCGACGCTGCCTGGCGTCCTGGGCGGCACGGCGCACCTGTTGGGCCTTTTCAAGGATGGCAGCGTCATCCGCCGGACCAAGATAGATCTGACGACGCTTGGCACCGTGCTTTTCAGTGACGTAGAGATACGTCGCGCCCCTCACGGTGCGGCGGCTGATGCTGCCATGCAGTTCTTCGCTGAAGGTCGTGGCCTGCACGAGATCGGCGTAGAGCGTCTGGAGATTGAGCGGAATGCGGCGCATTTGTGTTATATACACTAACGCAAAATTGTGTATAGTAATTTCAGCGGCGACGGGTTCATGTTCAACAAAAAGCAAGATTGCTGAACACGGCCATTTTGCAATCCTTGGCCTGACGCGCTAACTCCGCCCCATGGCCACCCTGCTCACCTCCCGCGACATCCGCTTTTCGGTTGCGCCGATGATGGACTGGACCGACCGGCATTGCCGCTCGTTCCATCGCATCCTGTCGCGTCATGCGCGGCTTTACACCGAGATGGTGACGCCGGGCGCGGTGATCCATGGGGATCGCGCACGCATCATCGGCTTTGATGCGCATGAACATCCCGTTGCCGTGCAACTCGGCGGATCGGAGCCCGCCAAGCTGGCGGAAGCCGCGCGGATTTGCGCGGATGAAGGCTACGCTGAGGTCAACCTCAATTGCGGCTGTCCGTCGGACCGCGTGCAGGGCGGGCATTTCGGCGCGTGTTTGATGCGCGAGCC
>JANNFV010000651.1:0-3851 GCA_031380285.1 Hyphomicrobiales bacterium
CCAACCGAAAAAGCTCCGGCGTAATCAATCCTGATGATGCGAGCTTCCGCACAGCGACTAGGGTACGGCCCAACAGTAGTCCAAGTCATCGGACTGCGCCACAGCGCAAGATCTATCCTTTCGCTGTGGCAACCAAATGTCACCACATCTTAATATTTAAACAGTGCGTATCGTAATGGAGTGTTAAAGATATGACAAACGGCAGCTGGACGACGACATCGGGCTCCTGGAGCACGCCTGCCAACTGGGGTCTCGGCGCCGGGTTCCCCGACGCCGTCGGCGACGTGGCCACACTCGGCACCACCCTCAACACCACCGCTGGCACGCGCACCATTGCGCTGGGCGATGGGCTCACCCGCACCATCGGCACGCTCAACATCGTCAGCACGGCCAACATCAAGTACGAGTTATCGGGCGGCGGGCCGACGAGCACATTGAACTTCGATGTCGCGTCGGGACGCGCGGAGATCAACGTGTCGCAACCCGGCGCTTTCGGAGCCCTCACGGCCCGCATGCTCTCGACCGTGAACGTGCAGCTCTCCGATGGCATCGACGTCGATCTGGTCGGCTTTGACACCAAGCTTCAGATTGATGGCGTCATCTCCGGCGCCGGCAGTCTCGACAAGCAGGGCCGCGGCGTGCTCACTCTCATGGGTGCAAACACGTTCAACGGTGGCCTCACGGTCGCACCCAGCGGCCCAAACATCGATCATGGACGCGTTGAACTGGGCACCGGCACTTCGCTCGGCGCAGGCGCTGTCACGGTTTCCTCGTCGAACACGATCGAGTTCCTGGCGCTCAACACAATGACCGTGGCCAATACCTTCAACCAGGATGGTTTCGGCTCTGTGTCGCTTGGGGCGCAAACCGGTTCGACGCTGACCTATACTGGGACCTACAACGTCAATGCCACGTTGGGCAGCACGGTGCTCTACATCAACGGCAACGGCACGAACATCACGCCCGCCGGTACCGTGATCTGGCAGGGCGCCGGTGGCGCGACGATCACATCGCCATCGAACCTCACTGTAGCCGTCGTCGCAGGCACACTGCAGGTCGGCAATGCCAACCTCGCCGCCTATACCGGCGGCGGCAGCTTTACAAACATTCTAGCAGGCGCTGCGCTTGACCTGCACGGGCTCGGCCTGACCGTCAGCAGGCTGTCTGGAGACGGTACAGTCCGATCCAACACGGGTGCGGCGACGCTTACCCTCGCCACGACCAACAATGCACAATTCGCCGGTGTTATCACCGACGGCACGGGGCAAATCTCGGTTGTAAAGAATTTCGCCTCCACACAGACGCTGACGGGCATCAACACCTACACTGGAACGACGACGATCAACGCCGGAACCCTCGCTCTCTCCAGCGCGGGATCAATCGCCACGTCGGGCCTCGTCGATGTGCGGTCGGGCGGAACCTTCGAGATCTCCAACGTCACAGGAACGACGTCGATCAAGAACCTGAATCTTCAGGCCGGCGGTACCTTGATAATGTCGGGCCAGATCCTCTCCATCACCGAAGGCGCGACAAGCCTCGGGCCGGGAACGTTGCGGGGAAACGATGTCGCGACAGACACGGTCGTTATCCAGTCAACAACGGCCAGCTACTCCCTCGCTGCGCTTCAGTTCCTCAACTGGGATGTGGTCGATTCAATTGTGCTTAACGGCGGCGCAGTCGCGAACACACTGACTGGATCATCACGAAACGACGGCATCAACGGTGGCGGCGGTGCAGACTTGATCCTCGGTGGCGCGGGTAACGACACGTTGAATGGCGATGACGGCGCGGATGTCATCTATGGTGGCACGGGCAGGGACCTGATCGCCGCAGCCAACGTCGGCGTACAGGCCGGCGATTCCACCGGCAATATCCTTCTGGGCGAGGATGGCAATGACACGCTGCTGGGGTCCGACGGAGCCGACAACATCAGCGGCGGCGCGGACAATGACAGCGTCGTTGGCAATGGCGGTGACGACGTGCTGTTTGGTGATGCGGGGGACGACGTACTGGAAGGCGGCGGTGGAACGAACTATCTCTATGGCGGGGCCAACAACAATCTCATGACCGGTGGCTCAGGTCTCGACATCTTCATCTCGGAAGGTGGATTCGATACGATTTCTGGCGGCGATGGGCAGAACTACTACTACCGCGGCGCGAGCGGAGCAGTGAGCATCACGGGCGGAGCCAATGCAGACATCTTCGTCGGCGGTGCATTCACTTCGAACGATACGTTCAATGGCGGCGATGGCGACGATTTCGCCCTTGGCGGCAACGGCATTGATCTCCTGATCGGAGGCGCCGGCAACGACATCTTGATCGGAGAGAACGGCAATGATGTGCTGGAGGGAGGCAGGGGCTTCAACTACCTCTACGCCGATGGCAGCGGCTCGGACGAAATCCGCGTCAATGCGCTGGATGGCGGCACGCAGTTGCTCGTCAGCTTCCTGGCAGGCGGGACCGATGACAGTATCAGGCTCCTCAACAGCTCGCTCACAAGTTTCACAGACATCCAGGCGCTGAACGCCAGCCTCGGCACGACGGTGAACGGCAACCTTCTGCAGAACACCAATGCAGGCTGCATCCTCACCTTGAACATCGGGCAAATGAACCAGACCGATATCTGGTTCCTGGGCTCGCTCGCGGGCGGGCTGACGGCGGCGGATTTCAGCTTCATCTGAGGGCTTCTGCTGAATTAGCACGTTGGGGGACGGATATGGGAGGCAGGAAATCAGGCGCATCGCATGGTTGTCGTGTAAGATCGGGATTCGATGTCAGACTCCCTTTCCGTCACCTTCCACCCCCGCCCCCACCAGAGCGAGGCGCGTGACCGCATCCTTGCGGCGCGTGCCGCTGGCAAGCCCGGCTTCCTGCTGGGGGATCTCACCGGGCTGGGCAAGACGCTGTCGGTCTGGCTCGCCATCCTCGCCATGCCGGAGGACGACGTGCTGATCATCTGCCCGAAGGGCGGCATGCCGCAGTGGCGGCGCACGATCGCGCATTCCGGTTCGCACACCAAGCGCGTCACGCTGATCAACTACGAGCGCACCAAATCCCTGCTGGCCCCACCCGCCGACAGCAAGCGCCGTTCTGTGCGGGCGAAGAACAATGAGCTCGCCAAGCATGGCAAGCCAAAGACCATTTGGCCCATCGTGGTGCTCGACGAGAGCCATCGCATCCGCAACCCTAACTCGCAGCAGGGCCTGGCCTGCCGCCAGATGGCGGATGCCGCCACATTTGCAGTCTACATGAGCGCCACGGCGGGCCAGGCCCCGCATGAGTTGTCCTATCTCGGGCGCTTGCTGGGCTTCGCCGCAGGTGTCGAGACCAATTCGCTCGATGGCTTCCGCCTGCTGATGAAGCAGCTTTGTATCGGCAAAGCGCGGGGGCGCTGGAAGAACTGGTCCTGGGTCCCCAACGAGCGCGACCGCAATCTCATGGCGGACCTGCTCTACAAGGGCGACAACGCCATCGGCTTGCGCCGCCGTCCCGGTGATATCGCGGGCTGGCCCGAAGTGCAGCGCGAACTGGCCCCTGTTGCGCTCGATGCCGCGTCACGCAAGCTCTACGACACATCGTGGAAAGCCTTCCGCACGGAACTCGGCCTGCTCGGCGGCAGCACGCGCACGCCATCTGGCCGCGTGGCGGAATTGCGCTTTCGCCAGAAGGCCAGCCTGCTGCGCGTGGCGGGCACGGTGGACTATGCCGAGACACTGTTCGAGACAGGCGAGCAAGTGGCGATCTCCGTGGCGTTTCTCGAGACAAGCGCCGCCCTCGCCGCAGTGCTCACCGGGCGCGGCTATCGCACGGGCACGATCAACGGCGAGCAGACGGCAGAGGCCAACGAAGCC
>JANNFV010000664.1:0-2368 GCA_031380285.1 Hyphomicrobiales bacterium
GACCAGGAAACCGAGGGCCGCCATACCTCGTTCAACCATATCCGCGAAGGCCAATCGCGCTACGAGGTCATCAACTCGATGCTTTCGGAAGAAGCGGTGCTGGGTTTCGAGTATGGTTATTCGCTGGCCGAGCCCAATGCGCTGACGATCTGGGAGGCGCAGTTCGGCGATTTCGCCAATGGCGCGCAGGTGGTGTTCGACCAGTTCATTTCCAGCGGTGAAAGGAAGTGGCTGCGCATGTCGGGCCTCGTCTGCCTGCTGCCGCACGGCTATGAAGGGCAAGGGCCGGAGCATTCCTCCGCCCGCCTCGAGCGCTTCCTGCAGATGTGCGCCGAAGACAACATGCAGGTCGCCAACTGCACCACCCCGGCCAATTACTTCCATATCCTGCGCCGCCAGTTGAAGCGTGATTTCCGCAAGCCGCTGATCCTGATGACACCGAAGTCGCTGCTGCGCCATCCACGCTGCAAGTCGCCGTTGTCGGAGTTCGGTCCGGACAGCGTGTTCCAGCGCTGGTATCATGACGATGCCGAGCGTATCCCCGGCGGACCAGTGAAGCTCGCCAAGGATGGCAAGATCCGCAGGGTGATCCTGTGCTCGGGCAAGGTCTATTACGATCTCATCGAAGACCGCGAGAAGCGGGGCATCGACGATGTCTATATCCTGCGCATCGAGCAGCTCTATCCGTTCCCGCTGAAGTCGGTGGCGCAGGAGCTGTCACGCTTCAAGAACGCCGATGTCGTGTGGTGCCAGGAAGAGCCGCAGAACATGGGTTCCTGGACCTTCATCGAACCGTATCTGGAATGGGTGCTGGGCCAGGCGGGAACCAAGGCGAAGCGTCCGCGTTACGCAGGACGTGCCGCTGCTGCTGCGACCGCCACAGGCCTTATGTCGCGCCATCAGGCGCAGCTGAAGGCGTTCCTCGATGAAGCCTTCGCGGGATGATTTTTTTCTCTCTCTCCATGCCCTTGCATGGGGAGAGGGCCGGGGTGAGGGGCGAGGTGATGGAGCGCTTTTCGTGCTCACCTGGCCCCTAACCCTCTCTCCGCAAAAGCGGGGAGAGGGAATACAAACAGGAGAGACAGGAAATGACCGAGATCCGCGTGCCCACCCTGGGCGAATCCGTATCGGAAGCCACCATCGGCAAGTGGTTCAAGAAGCCGGGCGAGGCCGTGCGCAAGGACGAGCCGCTGCTGGAGCTTGAGACCGACAAGGTGACGCTTGAGGTGAATGCGCCGGAAGCGGGCGTGCTCGCGGAGATCACGGCCGCCGATGGCGCGACCGTCGGCGTCGGTGCGCTGCTCGGCCAGATCACGGCGGGCGGTGCGGCTGCCGCTCCTGCTGCCGTGGCTCCCGCTGCCGTGGCTCCAGCGCCCAAGGCTGAGGCACCGAAGCCTGCTCCCGCCGCCGCTGTCGCAATCGCGATGCCGCCAGCGCCAGCCGCTGCCAAGATGATGGCGGAAACCGGCGTTGCGGTCGATGCAGGCTCCGGCAAGCGCGGCCAGGTGCTGAAGGAAGATGTCATGGCGGCTGTTGCCAGGGCGGGTGCGGCACCTGCTCCCGTCGCTGCTCCTGTGCCTGCCGTTGCCCGTGCCCCGGTCGGGGCGGATGACGCATCACGCGAAGAGCGCGTGAAGATGAGCAAGCTGCGCCAGACCATCGCGCGCCGCCTGAAGGAATCGCAGAACACGGCGGCCATGCTCACCACCTTCAATGAGGTGGACATGACCGAGGTCATGGCGCTGCGTGCGAAATACAAGGATATCTTCGAGAAGAAGCACGGCGTGAAGCTCGGCTTCATGGGCCTGTTCGTGAAGGCCTGCGTGCAGGCGCTGAAGGAACTGCCGGGCGTCAATGGCGAGATCGACGGCAACGATCTGGTCTACAAGAACTATTACCACATCGGCATTGCGGTCGGCACGGAGAAGGGCCTCGTCGTGCCCGTGGTGCGCGATGCGGATCAGCTTTCGGTCGCGGGCATCGAGAAGACCATCGCGGGCTATGGCAAGCGCGCACGCGAAGGCACGCTGACCGTTGCCGAGATGCAGGGCGGTACCTTCACCATCACCAATGGTGGCATCTACGGCTCGCTGATGTCGACGCCGATCCTCAATGCGCCGCAATCCGGCATCCTGGGCATGCACAAGATCCAGGAGCGCCCGATGGTTGTGGGAGGCCAGGTCGTGGTGCGCCCGATGATGTATCTGGCACTGTCCTATGATCACCGCATTGTGGATGGCAAGGAAGCCGTGACGTTCCTGGTGCGGGTGAAGGAATCTCTGGAAGATCCGGCGCGGCTGGTGATGGATTTGTGAGTCAGAATGAACTGGAGATTTGGCTCAAGGCAGTTAGAGATTGGGCCGCTTCA
>JANNFV010000006.1:0-1723 GCA_031380285.1 Hyphomicrobiales bacterium
CGAAGATTGGTGGAATGGATCGCCAGACGCTCAGGGACTGGGTGCACCGGTTCAACGAGCGCGGCCCAGACGGTCTCAAGGACAACTGGCGGCGGGATGTCCCTTCGCGTCTCTCGGCGGCGCAGCGGGCGCAGCGGGCGCAGCTTTGCACGCTGGTCGAGACTGGTCCTGATAGAGCCATACATGGCGTGGTGCGCTGGCGCAGGATCGATCTCAAGCGCGTCATCGCCGAGGAATTCGGCGTTGATTATCACGAGCGGTCGGTCGGCAGGCTCCTGAAGGAGCTCGGCTTTTCGCACATGAGCGCCCGACCGCGGCATCCGATGCAAGATGGCGAGACCATCGCGGCTTTCAAAAAAACTTCCCGCGCACGCTTGCGGCCCACCTCGCGGGCATAGCCAAGGGCAAGCCCGTCGAAATCTGGTTCCAGGACGAGGCGAGGGTCGGCCAGAAGAATGGCCTCGTCCGGCAATGGGCGAAGCGCGGCACAAGACCCACCCAGCCTGCCGACCAGCGTTACGAGAACGCGTATCTGTTCGGCGCCATCTGCCCCGCCCGTGGCGTTGGTGCG
The DNA here is from genome assembly GCA_031380285.1 of Hyphomicrobiales bacterium. Lineage (GTDB taxonomy): Bacteria > Pseudomonadota > Alphaproteobacteria > Rhizobiales > Beijerinckiaceae > JADCCX01. The sequence goes on from JANNFV010000006.1 coordinate 572, forward strand.
GCCCTCGCATTGCCCCATGCCGACACCGACATGATGCAACTGCATATCGACGAAATATCCCTGCACGTCGCCAAGGACGCCCACGCCGTGCTCCTGCTCGACCGCGCCGGATGGCACATCACCGGCAATCTCGACTGGCCGAAGAACATCACGCCGATCCTGCTGCCGTCGCGCTCACCGGAACTGAACCCGGTGAAAAATATCTGGCAGTATCTGCGGGCCAACTCCCTCTCGAACCGCGTCTTCGAGACATACGACGACATCATCGAGGCCGCTTGCGAAGCGTGGCGCAACCTCATCGCACTCCCGCAAACCATCACATCAATCGGCTCCCGCGATTGGGCGCATGTCGGTCAAGCCTGATGTCCGTTGGTATTACTCTCTCCGTTACCCCAGCCAAGCAGTTCCTGCTCAAATCGCTGTAACTACATGCATTTTTCGCTGCGACCACGCCTTGGCATAGCGTGTGGCCTGGTCATGGTGCTATCGCCGCTGCTCGCTAGCCGCGTGGACCGGCCCGGACCGGCCTCCCAGGGTGGGGAAGGAAACGATCAGTGGGCGGGGCGCTGCCATCAATCGCGCCAATCGCGCAGCCCTTCGTGCTCGAACTTTAAGCGGCCTATGCCAGCACCAGCGAATAACTTGTGCTTCTGCCGCCAGCGGCATCCTTGGCCAAGACGTGCCGCGCCATGAGATCGTCGATATCGCGCAGGGCTGTGTCCTGCGAGCACTTCGCCAGCAGAGCCCATTTCGATGAGGTGAGCTTGCCCTCAAAGCCATTGAACAGTCGGTTGATGATCACGCGTTGGCGGTCGTTGAACGGCGCGTCGCGATGCCGCTCCCAGAAGCGCGCCTTGGCCAACACGGACGCGAGCGTAGCCTCTGCCCCTTCGAAGGCGCGGCCAAGGCAGGCGAGGAACCAAGCCAGCCACGGCGTCACGTCCATGTCACCCTTCTGCGTGGTTTCCAGCGTGTCATAATAGGCCTTCCGCTCGATGCGGATCTGCGCGGACATGCTGTAGAACCGTTGCGGCGAACCTTCCGAGCGTGCCAAGGCCATATCCGCGATGGCGCGAGCGATGCGCCCATTGCCATCGTCGAAGGGATGGATGGTGACGAACCACAAGTGGGCGAGCGCTGCCTTGATAACCG
>JANNFV010000669.1:0-3796 GCA_031380285.1 Hyphomicrobiales bacterium
GCCGCGCCGATGACGGCGGCGCTGTTGTAGGTCACGAGAATGGCGGTGGTTTTCAAATTGCGCTCCTCCTTCTCCCTTGGGAGAAGGTGGTCGGCGAAGCCGACCGGATGAGGGAGAATCCCTGTCGTTTGCGGCTCTCCCCCATCAGTCAGGCTACGCCCGACAGCATCAACCAAGGGAGAAGCGGGGCGCCAACCACACCCCGTCTCCGGGACGGTGGTGCGGATGTGCAATTCGCGCAACTGCTTGTTGCTGGCTTCCACCGGCGCGTTCATCAGCAGGTCCACCGCCTGCTGGTTCATCGGGAACATGGCGATCTCGCGCAGGTTCTGCTCGCCTGCCAGCAGCATCACGATGCGGTCGATGCCCGCCGCCATGCCGCCATGGGGTGGTGCGCCGTACTGGAAAGCCCGGTACATGCCGCCGAAACGGTCGATCACGGTCTGCTCGGAATAGCCTGCAATCTCGAAGGCCTTGACCATGGCCTCCGGCCTGTGGTTGCGGATGCCGCCTGACGCCAGTTCATAGCCGTTGCAGACGAGATCATACTGGAACGCCTTGATGGTCAGTGGGTCCTGCGTGGTGAGCGCCTCCATACCGCCCTGCGGCATCGAGAAGGGGTTGTGGCTGAAATCCACCTTCTTCTCGTCCTCGTTATACTCGTACATCGGGAAATCGACGATCCAGGCGAAGGCGAAACGGTCCTTGTCGACAAGGTTCAGGTCTTCGCCGACGCGGGTGCGGGCAAGGCCTGCGAAACGGGTGAACTTCTCGGGGTTGCCCGCGACGAAGAAGGCGGCGTCGCCATAGGTCAGTCCAAGCTGGTTCCGAATTTCTTGGGATCTTTCTGGCCCGAGATTGTTTGCAATTGGCCCCTTGCACAAAACAGGGATGTCTGGCCTCGGAACTCCGTTGTGTTTGTCGAGAATAGCTGAAATTTTGGCATCATCATCAAGCTCGATACCGAAATCAAACGTCATGTAACCAAGACCGGGTTGCCCTTCACTTTGCGCCCACGAATTCATTCGATCGCAAAAAGCTCTTCCAATAATCCCGCTTGACGCTTCGTGGACCGCGCCGGCAGTTTGAGCCGGGATCGCCCACACCTGGTTGCCAGCATCTTCCAGGATGCGCGCAAACACCTTGAAGCCGCTGCCCCGGAAATGCTCCGACACATCCTGCATCTCGATGGGGTTGCGCAGGTCAGGCTTGTCCGAGCCGTATTTCCGCATGCTCTCAGCATAGGGAATCATTGGAAACGACGCCGTCACGGCCTTGGGCTTGCCCTTCTCGGTGTAGTCAGCAAATTTCTCGAAGACGCTGCGATAGATCGGTTCCATCGCGCCCAGAATGTTGCCCTGCTCCACGAAGCTCATCTCAAGGTCGAGCTGGTAGAACTCGCCGTAGAAGCGGTCCGCCCTGGGGTCTTCATCGCGGAAGCAAGGCGCGATCTGGAAATAGCGGTCGAAGCCCGCCATCATGATGAGCTGCTTGTATTGCTGGGGAGCCTGCGGCAGGGCGTAGAACTTGCCGGGATGCAGGCGGGATGGCACCAGAAAGTCGCGCGCGCCTTCTGGCGAAGAGTTGGTCAGGATCGGCGTCTGGAACTCGAAGAAACCGGCCGCCTTCATTTGCACACGGATTTCGTCGATCACCGCGCCGCGCAGCATGATGTTGTTGTGCAACCGCTCGCGGCGCAGATCGAGGAAGCGGTACTTGAGGCGTGTTTCCTCCGGATAATCCTGATCGCCGAACACCGGCAGCGGCAGTTCCTGCGATGCGCCCAGCACGTCGAGGCTGGTCACGAAGATTTCGATCTCGCCCGTCGGCATGGTGGCGTTCTCGGTGCCAGCCGGACGGCGGCGCACCTGGCCGGTGATGCCGATGCACCATTCGGCACGCACCTTTTCCGCATCCTTGAAAGCAGGGGATTCCGGGTCGATCACCACCTGGGTCAGGCCATAGTGATCGCGCAGGTCGATGAACATCACGCCGCCATGGTCGCGGATGCGGTGCGCCCAGCCCGCGAGACGCGCCTCGGTGCCGATGTCATTCGACCGCAGGCCCGCGCAGGTGTGCGAGCGATAGCGGGAAATGAGGTTCTGGGCGGCAGTGGACATGATCGACTCTGGGTGGCGATTTGCTCGGAAATGAACCGCTGTCAGAGCCCGCATGGGGGATAAATGTCAAGGATTTAGCGGCGTTTTCCTTCCCCCCTGGGGGAAGAGCCTGTCCCCGACTTGATCGGGGATGGTCGGCGGATGGCGGGCGGATGAGGGAGAATCCCGGAGCTGGTGTTTCTCCCTCATCCGTCATACTTCGCATGACACCTTCTCCCAAGGGAGAAGGACACTATGGCGCGAGGCAGGTCTTCAGTTCATCCAGCTGCTTGATCACGCAATCCGCGCCAAGGCCTTCAGCCGAGGGCGCGACGATGACGACCATCAGCTTGTCCGGCAACCGCTCGCGCAGCATCGCGTTGATGCCATCGGCGGTGTGCGCATTGATCCAGCCGATCTGCCGGTCCGGCGCATCGAAGGGCAGGCCGTTCTGGATCGCGCCGCGAATGAGGCCAGAGGCAGAGCCGGAACGGCGCATCGATTCAGGGAAACCACTGACCATGCGGCGCTTGATCGGATCGATCTCGTCCGCCGTCACGCCCTTCTCGCGAAACAACGCATATTCGGCCCGCATCGCCGCGAGCGCCACCGCCACCTTGTCGTTGGCGACAGCGGCTTCCATCGAGAAAATGCCGTCGCGGCCAAGGATGGGCGAAATGCCTGCGCTGGCACCATAGGCTGCGCCCAGCTTCTCCCTGACAGCGATGAACAGGCGCGAGCGCGCACCACCGCCCAGCACGCTCATGGCAAGGCCGCGCGACACACCTTCCGCGCCGCTGCCGCCCCACAACACCGACCCACCGGCAAGGATGGCCGATTGCGCCACCGGGCTTTCGATCACGATGGTTTTGGCCAAGGTCGGAACACGCTGGAAGGCGATGCCGTCCTTGTCAGCATCTTTTTCCGGTAGGTCGCCGAACGTGTTGTCGATAAGGTCGGATGCGGCCTCACGGGTCAAAGGACCGGCGGAAACGACCGTGAGGTTGCTGCGGGCCAGGATGGACTTACGCCATGCATCGACATCCGCAACCGTGATGCTGCTGACCGTGGACAGCGGCGTGAGGCCGACCGTTGCCGCAAGGGGATGGTCGCCCGTCAGCGCCAGCGTCATGGCTTCCCGTGCCAGCGATTCTGCTTTCTCGCGGTTCGCCTTGCGGCCGTTGAGCAGGAAGCGCTTGCGCCGCTCCAGCGTGATCGTGGGCAGGCGCGGTTCCATGAGGGCGGAACGCAGCAGTTTCAGCGTCGCCTCGAACTGCTCCCGGGGTGCCGCAACATCGCCGAACGCCGCCGTACGCCCCCGGCTGAGGGAGAAATATCCACCGATGTCCTTCAGTTCCTCCTCCAATGCGCCCGCATCCAGAGCGCCTGCACCACCCACCGCCACAAGCGCCGGTGCGAGTTGCAGGAGGCCCGCCTTGTCCGGCGTGTGCTGAATCAGGCGATCCCGCCAGGCCATTGAAAAGGATTGGTCTTTTTCATCCTTGAGAAGGATATGCACGAGCCGGATGCCGCCCGGCGTGCGCCCGTCGCTGATGGCAAAGGAGCGGGCTGATGTGGCGGCGGTTGGTGCCTGCTGCGCATGGGCTGGCAAGGCTGTTGCAGTGAGGCTCAGGAACATCAAGACAGCCATTGATCGATAACACGCACCGGACAACCGCCTTGAACTTGCGCTCAAG
>JANNFV010000066.1:0-1546 GCA_031380285.1 Hyphomicrobiales bacterium
CGGCAATCAGCTTGAGCACCTGGGCCTGAACCGAAACATCAAGCGCTGAAACCGGCTCATCGGCGATCAGCAGTTCCGGCTCAAGGGCCAGGGCGCGGGCAAGCCCGATGCGCTGGCGCTGCCCGCCGGAAAACTCGTGCGGAAAGCGCGAGATCGAGGCCGGGTCGAGTCCAACCAGAGCCAGCAGCTCCACCGCCTTCTGCAGTGCCTGCGCCCTCGGCATGCCATGGGTGATTGGCCCCTCGGCGATGATCTCCCCCACGCGCTTGCGGGGATTGAGCGAGGCGAACGGATCCTGGAACACCATCTGGATCTGGCGGCGCAACGGCTTGAAATCGGCCTGCGATATCCCCGTGATTTCACGTCCGTTGACATGGATCAACCCGCTTGTTGGCTCGATCAGGCGGACGACGCAGCGTGCCAGTGTCGATTTGCCAGAGCCGGATTCACCGACCAGTGCCAGGGTTTCGCCCCTCGCCAGCGTCAGGCTCGCGTCCTTCACGGCATGAACCGGCGTCTTGCGGGTGAAAAGGCCGCCCCGCCAGTAGGTCTTCGACACATTCTCGATTCGCAGCAGCGGCGGTGCCTCGACCGCAGCCTTGGTCTGCATCTGCAACCGTGGGACCGCCGCAATCAGCTTGCGGGTGTAGGGATGCTGCGGGTTGTCGAGCACGGCATCCCTGGTGCCGATCTCCACGATCCGGCCGTGCTGCATCACCGCGATCCGGTCAGCGATCTCGGCGACCACGCCGAAATCATGGGTGACAAACAGGATGCCGGTGCCCTTGCTGACCTGCAGGTCACGGATCAATGCGAGGATCTGCGCCTGCGTGGTGACGTCAAGCGCGGTGGTGGGCTCGTCGCAGATCAGGATCGCGGGCTTCAGCGCCAGGGCCATGGCGATCATGACCCGCTGGCGCTGGCCGCCCGACAGGCGAAAGGGATAGGCGTCTACCGTTTGCTCCGGCGAAGGCAGGCCGACTTCTGTCAGGAGTTCGATGGCACGGGCGCGGCGATCAGCGACGCTGCCCTCGCCATGCGCCTCCATGACTTCGGCGATCTGTTCGCCCACAGGCATGATCGGGTTGAGTGCCGTCATCGGCTCCTGGAAGATCATTGCGATGTGCTTGCCGCGCACGCCCCGCATGCACTCCTTGGGAAGCGTCAGCAGATCGCGCCCGTCGAACAGGATCGAGCCTTTCACGGCAGGAAGCCGCCTGGGCAGCAGCCCCATGATGGCGGCGGCCGAAATCGACTTGCCGGAGCCGGATTCCCCCACGATGCACAGGATTTCGCCCTTCGCCAGGGTGAAGCTGATGTCCTCGACGGCATGGGGCCGGTCCGCGCCAGGTGGCAAAGCGATGGAGAGGTTGGAAACGGTCAGGAGCGGTGCTGTCATCGCATGCACCGATCCTTCTCCCCTGAGAGAAGGTGGTCGGCGGAGCCGATCGGATGAGGGAGAAACACGACCAACCGGGATTCTCCCTCATCAGTCATGCTGCGCATGACAGCTTCTCCCACAGGGAGAAGCAAGGCACTTCGGTTC
>JANNFV010000079.1:0-4384 GCA_031380285.1 Hyphomicrobiales bacterium
GGCGAGGCCTGGGGCATGGGGCCCATGAGCATCAATCTTGTCGCCATGCCGCTTTTCCATATTGGCGGTTGCGGCTATGGCACGAGCACCTTCCTCGTCGGCGGCCACACGATCCTGATGCGTGACGTCGATCCACCGCGCATCGTCGAGGCGATCGAGCGGCATCGTGTCACGAACGCTTTCTTCGTCCCCACGGTGCTGCAGGCGATCCTCGCGGTCCCAGATGTCGAGAAGGCGGACCTCTCGAGCCTCACACTGCTGATGTATGGCGCATCGCCGATCGGAGAGGCAATGCTGCGCCGGGCGCTCGAGCTGCTGGAGTGCGGCTTCATCCAGGCCTATGGCATGACTGAGACCTCGGGCACCGTTGTCACGCTGGAGCCGGCGGAACATGCGCTGGAAGGGCCGAACACGGCGCGGCTGAGAGCCTGCGGTCGCGCGCTGCCATTCGCAGAGATCAGGATCACCGACCCTGCGACGCTTGCAGCCTGCGCGCCTGAGGCCGTCGGCGAAATCTGGGTCCGCTCCGAAATGGTCATGAAGGGCTACTGGCGCCAACCTGCCGCGACGGCCGACACGATCACGGCTGGTGGCTGGCTCAGGACAGGCGACGCCGCCTATCAGGACGCCGACGGCTTCATCTACCTCTTTGATCGCTACAAGGACATGATCATCTCGGGCGGCGAGAACATCTACCCAGCCGAGATCGAGAACGTCCTCCTCTTCCATCCTGATGTCTCGGAAGCCGCCGTCATCGGCGCTCCGCACGAGAAGTGGGGCGAGACGCCCCGCGCCATCGTCGTGCCAAGGTCCGGCGCGACGCTGACGTCCGATGACCTCATCGCGTTCGCCCGCAGGCGGCTCGCTCGCTACAAATGCCCGACCACGGTGCTCTTCGCGCCGTCGTTGCCGCGCAATGCTTCCGGCAAGCTGCTGAAGAAGGAGCTCCGCCGACTGTATCTGGAGTGTTGAATAACTAGGACCCTGGGAATGGCGCACATCAACAGAACGCGTCGGCACAAGTTGGAGGAGAAGCCAAGATGAAACACCATGCTACCTTTGCCGCTCGCGGTGGATGGACATCCATGATAGCCGGAGCAGCGCTCGTGGGGCTCGCCGCGACGGGAACTCATGCGCAGAATGCGCTACAGGACGGCGTCTACGCTGATCGCGTCGACTGGGGCGTCCTGATGGACCTCTCGGGGCCAACCTCGGCCTCGCAGTCGATCTGGGTTAACGGCCTGCAGGACCGTATCCGGAAGACGAACGAGGGTGGTGGCGTGCATGGTCGGCGCATCAACATCCTGGCCGAGGACAACCGCTTCAACGCGGCGACAGACAAGATCGCCTTCGAGAAACTGGTGGGCCAGACGCCGGTGATTGCCATCTCCGGCATGGGCACCTCGGCCTCGCAGGTGGCGCTCGCTCCCACGATCAAGGCAGGCAAGGTTCCAATCGTCGGCACTTACACCTCGACGAAGGCCCTGTCGGAGCCGGTGAGCCCGATGGTCTATAACGGCTTCTGCGGCTACCGGGAAATGGCCCAGGCCGGTGTTGGCATCATGGCTGACAGGATCGGAAAGCCCGCGCCCAATGTTGTCACCGTCGCGATCGAGAGTGCTGGCGGCAAGGAGTACCACGACTTCGTGGCCGAAGCGATTGGCAAGCGCGGTGGCACGGCCCATCACGTGACCATGAAGGTGACGGCCGTCGACGTGACGCCGCAGATTCTCGAGATCATGAACCTGAAGCCGGACTTCATCACGATCTACGGCGTCCCCAACACGGCCGTTCTGACGATGAAGGCCCTGCAGCAGTATGGCGTCTCGATCCCGGCCTTCGGCATCACCTATCTCGCCGCTCCGCAGATCTACCAGTCGATGGGTCCGCAGGCCGGGGCCAACTACAATGTCGTGAGTTGCTTCACGCCAGCCGGTGCCGACACTTCGCCGGGCAATGTGGAGATGTCCGCCTATGCCGACAAGATCGGCCGCGGAGCGATGAAGGAAGACATCAACTATGTGGCCGGCTGGGTCGCGGGTCAGATGATCTCCGAGGCGCTCGAAAAGACCGGCAAGGATGCAACCCGCGCCAAACTGGTTGAAACGCTGTCCAAGGGCTTCACCATCGACAGCAAGGGGCTTGCTGCGCCCTTCACCTACACGCCCCAGAACAACACCGGTCCGGTCCTCTTCCGCCTTCTCAGCTACGACTACGACGCGAAGAAGTGGAAGGCCTCCGGCGAATTCGCGGATTCCGCGAAATACTTGAAGTGATCCATTTGAAGCGAAGGGAGCGGCCATGCTTGGACAGGTGCTATTCAGCGGCCTCGCCTTGGGCAGCATCTACGGGCTGGTCGCTCTCGGCTTCGTCGTGATCTTCAAGGCGACCGACGTCTTCAACTTTGCGCAGGGCATGTTCGTGGTGGCGGGGGCCTATCTCGCCGTCACCGCGATCTCCTTGCTCGGGCTGCCATTTCCGATCGCGATCCTCTTCATCCTCGGAGGAGCGGCGCTGCTGGGGGCGGGCATTCAGGCGATCCTCATCCGGCCGCTGTCCGGGCGACCGATCCTGTCGATCATCATGCTGACGATCGCGCTGTCGATTGTCATGCGCGCGCTCATCGAGATATTCTATGGGCCGTCGGCACGAACCCTGACGACGCCCCTGCCGTCAGGTGGCTTCCTCTTCGCGGGCTTGAGGATTTCACAGCTCCACCTGACGGCTGCCATGACCAGCTGGGCCTGCATGATCCTCTTTGGGCTCTTCTTCCGGTACACGGCCATTGGCCTGCTGATGCGCGCTGCCGCCGACAGTCATGAGGCCGCGACCGTCTCTGGCATCCGAGTCGAAGCGGTCAACCGGTTGGCGTGGGCCATCGGCTTTACGCTGGCGGCGATTGGCGGCATGTTCCTGGGGCAACTCCAGGTCGTTTCGACCGAACTCGAGAGCATCGGCCTGCTGGCGCTTCCGGCCGTGGTTATCGGCGGGATGCAGAGCATTCCGGGTGCGATCCTCGGTGGGCTGCTCGTCGGGGTGCTGGAGCAGCTTGCCTCCACCTACATCTCCCCGAAAGCGAGCGACGTCGTGATCTACGCGCTTCTTCTCGTCATCCTCATGGTTCGCCCTTGGGGACTTCTCGGACAGAGGGCGATCAACCGTGTCTGAAGCAGTCGCCCCCCCCACCGTTTCCGTCGCTGGTGCACCGGCCTGGCGTCGCTGGGCTCTTGGCGCGCTTTGCCTTGCCGCGCTCCTCTACCTGCCCACGCTCCTGACGGAGCGCACCATCTTCGGCGAGCGGCTCTCCAACATGCAGTTGCTCAACCTTGGGCTGACGCAGATCAACCTGATGCTGATCGCCATGCTCGGCGCGCTCTCGCTCAATTACCTCACGGGCTGCGCCGGGCTGATCTCGATCGGTCACGCCGCCTTCTATGCGGCGGGTGCCATGGCGGCAGCGGTGTTCGGCACGCAGCTTGGCTTGCCGTTCCCGCTTGTGCTGCTCGCGTCCGGCCTGGCTGGCGCAGCCGTTGGCGTCCTCGCCGGCCTGCCTTCGCTGCGCGTGCAGGGTCTCTATTTCGTCCTGTCGACAATGGCCGTGCATTACCTCGTGAATTTCGTGTTCCTTGAATACCAGTTCCGCGTGTTCGATGTCGTCGGCATTCCCTACGCAACGCCAAGTCTCTTCGGGTTCGAGTTGAACACGCCGATACGCTGGTACTTCTTCCTGCTGGCCCTGGTCGCGCTCACCTATGTCGGACTATCCAACACGCTCCGCTCGCGGGAGGGCCGGGCGCTCCTCGCCATGCGCGACCATGAGCGCGCGGCAATGTCGGCCGGCGTCGATGTCCGCGTGCTGCGCATCAAGGTCTTCGGCCTGACATCGGCAATCGCGGGCGTCGCCGGGGCGCTCTACGCCTACTACCTGTCGAACGCCACGTCCGAGAGCTTCGGCATTTCCTTCGCGATCCAGTTCATTGCGATGATCATCATCGGGGGAATGGGATCGCTAAAAGGTGCCCTGATCGGCGCCGCAGTCTGGCTGCTCTTGCCATCCGTGATCGCCGGCTTCGCGGCGGAGATCGGCAGGGGGCCGGGCATTCTCGGCAGTCTGCTCGGCGAGCATCGCGCGCAGTTCGTCCAGCTCATCTTCGGGCTTCTCGTCATCGTGCTTCTGATCTTCGCACCGCGCGGGCTCGCAGGCCTCGGCGAGCGGCTCGAGACGCTGCTTCGTCAGAAAGGCAGGAGCTGATGGCGGCGCTGCTGGAAGTTCTTGACCTGAGCGCAGGGTACGGGCGCATGGGCAATATGCTGGACCGGCTCAGCATCATCGTCCCCGAGGGCCAGATCGTTGCGTTGCTGGGTGCCAATGGTGCCGGGAAAA
>JANNFV010000085.1:0-1894 GCA_031380285.1 Hyphomicrobiales bacterium
CCTCTCGATTGCCGCCATGGCGAACCGCTATGACTACACGTTCCTCGCGCCTTGCCCATCGTCAGGCCTGTTCGTACACGGTGAACAGGACAGGGTGTCACCCGCCAAGGAATCGATGAGCGCCATCGACAAGGTGAAGACGCAAAAGGGCATCCGCATCGAGCACCAGATCATTCCCGGCGCGAACCACTTCTTCGAGGGCAAGATGGACGAACTGATGGGCACCATCGGAACCTATCTCGACAAGCGCATGGACGGGAAGATTTGAGTTGTTCCATGGACGTTGTGCGTCCTTCGAGGCTCCGCTTCGCTCCGCACCTCAGGATGAGGAACGTTGAGAATTGCAGTTGCCCAACCTCCTCATGCTGAGGAGCCCCAAAGGGGCGTCTCGAAGCACGCACTCCCTTTGTGCAATACACTTGATGTGAATCGCCGATGCTGACTGCAATCCTCGCTGGCTTTTTCCTCGGCGGCTCGCTGATCATCGCGATCGGGGCGCAAAATGCCTTTATCCTGCGGCAGGGTTTGCTGTTGCAGCATGTCCTGCCGCTGGTGCTGTTCTGCGCAGTCTCGGACGCCACGCTGATCCTGCTGGGCGTCGCGGGCTTTGGCGAGGCGATCAAGGCGGCACCATCCTTGCTCAAGATCGTGACCTGGGGCGGCGCAGCCTTCCTGTTCTGGTACGGTTTCACGGCGTTTCGCCGGGCAATGACCGTGAATGCGCTGGAAACAGGGCAGGGCGCAGGCATGTCCTTGCGGGCTGCCCTGGCCCAATGCGCCGCCTTCACCTGGCTCAACCCGCATGTCTATCTCGATACTGTCGTGCTGGTCGGCGGCATCTCGACAACCTTTGGCGACAATCGCTGGTGGTATGCGCTGGGCGCGGTGACCGCGTCTTTCGCCTGGTTCTTCGCGTTGGGGTATGGTGCACGGCTGCTGACACCTGTGTTCCGCAAGCCAGGGGCATGGAAAGCACTCGATATCCTGATCGGCTGTGTGATGTGGGGATTGGCGCTGAAGGTTCTGACCACGCCCCTTTGACGCAGGCGGGCGAAACGTGAATAAGCGCGGACACCAGCAACCCTCATCCTGAGCTTGTCGAAGGACGAGGTTTGCGGCTCCAGCGGACACTGGAGTATCCTTCGACAAGCTCAGGATGAGGTCGAGGGGGATGCCTGATCCTGACTGACTTCGAGACATCTCATGACCGACTTCACACCCAAATCCGATTTCCTCCGCACCTTGCAGGAGCGCGGGTTCATCCATCAGTGCTCGGATTTCGCGGGCCTTGATGCGCTGGCGGCGAAGGGCGGTGTCACGGGCTATATCGGCTTTGATGCCACGGCTCCTTCGCTCCATGCCGGATCGCTCGTGCAGATCATGATGCTGCACTGGCTGCAGAAGACCGGCAACACGGCCATCGCGCTCATGGGGGGCGGCACGACGATGGTGGGCGACCCCTCGGGACGCGATGAATCGCGCAGGATGCTGACCCTTCAGGACATCGAGAACAACAAGGCAGGCATCAAATCGGTTTTCGCCAAGTTCCTGACCTTCGGTTCAAAACCGAAAGACGCCATCATGACGGACAACGCGGAATGGCTGACCACGCTCAACTGGATCGAGATGCTGCGCGACATCGGCAAGCATTTTTCGGTCAACCGCATGCTTTCGATGGATTCGGTCAAGCTGCGCCTCGACCGTGACAACGAGAACGGCCTGAGCTTCATCGAGTTCAACTACATGATCCTGCAGGCCTATGATTTCACGGTGCTGGCGAAGCGCCATGGCTGCAACCTGCAGATGGGCGGTTCCGACCAGTGGGGCAATATCATCAACGGCATTGATCTGGGGCGGCGGCTTGGCCTGCATCAGCTCTTTGCGCTGACAACGC
>JANNFV010000115.1:0-5035 GCA_031380285.1 Hyphomicrobiales bacterium
GCACCAGCGATGGCGGGATGATCTGCGCCAACGTGCCCGACGCCGCGATAACGCCTGACGCCACGCGCCGATCATAGCCATAGCGCAGCATGATCGGCAGCGAGATCAGGCCCATCGAGATCACCGAAGCCGCGACCACGCCCGTCGTCGCCGCCAGCAATGCGCCGACGAAGACGACAGCGTAGGCCACACCACCGCGAATGGGGCCGAAGAGTTGTCCGATGGTGTCGAGCAGGTCTTCCGCCATGCCGGAGCGCTCGAGGATCAGGCCCATGAAGGTGAAGAACGGTATCGCCAGCAACGTGTCATTGTTCATGACGCCGTAGATGCGTTCGGGCATCGCCTGCAGCAGCGACCAGGAGAGGTTGATGTTGCCGCCCGACAACGGCGCCAGTTCCACGCCGATGACGAAGAACACCATGCCCAGGGCCGCGAGCGAAAACGCCACGGGATATCCCAGCAGCAGGAAAATCACGAGGAAGAAGAACATGATCGGAGCCATGTTCTGGGCGATGAAAGCGGTCATGTGGATTACCCGTCAGAACTCGTGTGGCGTGAATGCGCGAAAGCAGGCCGCGTCGTGAAGATTCAGTGAGGACCGGATTTCGATCCATGTGGATCGGGGATCAGCCCCTGCATGAAGGCGAGACGCTTGATCAGTTCCGAAATGGCCTGGGCCAGCAGCATGGTGAAACCGACCGGGATCATCAGCTTGGCTGGCCACTGGATCAGGCCACCTGCATTGGTCGACATCTCGCCGATGCGGAAGGAGGCCCAGAAGAACGGAAAGCCATAATAGATCATCAGCAGGCAAAGCGGGATCAGGAAGACGATGTGCCCGATCAGCTCGATCGTGTTGCGGTAGCGCTGGCTCATCTTCGAGCTCACGATATCGATGCGGATGTGCTCGTTCTTGAGGAAGGTATAGGCCGCGCAGCCCAGGAACACCGCACCGAACAGATACCATTGCGCTTCAAGCCAGGCATTCGAGCTGACATTGAAGACCTTGCGAATGATGGCATTGACGGTCGAAACGATCACGGCCAGCAGGATCAGCCAGGCCAGCGTCCGGCCAACCTTTTCATTGAATGCGTCAATGGCTCGGCTCAGTCCCAGAAAACCCTGCATTGTCGCTCCCCGACCTTAAGACTTTTGTTAAACGAGGTCTTTCAACAGTTTCAGACAGGACGCAACAGGGATTTTTCGCCAAGAGCGTCTTCAGCCAGTTGTCAGGCTTATGGGTACCATTCCCGAAATGCATAGGTCATGCCTGTTGATCGGGTCTTGCGGCTCGGCGCGATGTCACGCTTTCCCGATACAAGGTGTAGAGTCCGCTGCCGACGATCAGCCCGATGCCGAGCAATTGGGCCGGGCCGGGGATGTCTCCGAAGACGAGAAAACCCGCGATCACCGCCCAGACGATCAGCGTATAGCGGAAGGGCGATACCGCCGAGATCTCCACATCGCGAAACGCGATGATGATGGCGATGTTGCCGAGCAGCACCATGACAGCCGCGCCTGCAAGACAGGCCAGCGCCAGCGGGCTGACTGGGTTCCAGTGTGAGACCAGCGACACGGCCGCTCCCGTGAGCGTCATCACCACAATGCTCGAAGCTGCCACAAGCAGGGTCGGGATATCGGCCGGTAGCTTGCGGGTGATCACATCGCGCACCGCGACACCGCAGGTCGAGAGAAAGGCCAGCATTGCTGCGGCCTGAAAGCCGCTCCCACCGGGGTTGACCACCAGCAGCATCCCCAGGAAGCCGACGAGGACGGCAGTCCAGCGCCGCCAGCGCACCTGTTCCTTCAGCACCAGCGCGGCGATCACCGTGATCATCAGAGGTGAAAGCAGCAGAATCGCCGTGATGTCGGCGATGGCGAGGGTCGCGAGTGCGCCGATGAAGGTGTAGGCGACGAAGACTTCGATGGCACAGCGCAGCAGCACCATCGGGTGCTTCAGGCCAGCAAGCCGCCGATGCTCGCCACGCGCGATCAGTGCGGCGCAAATCAGGAATGATGCGAAAAGACCGCAGACAAACAGGATCTGGTGGGTGGGCAGGCTGACGGCTGCCAGTTTCACCAATGTGTCATTGACGACGAACAGCGCCATGGCGGCGCACATCGCGAGAATGCCTGTGAGGTTGCCGCTGGGTTTCATCCGATGGGAACTCGCGGGCTTGCTGCATGTTCAAGCCGTTAAAATCGATGCTGCTCTATATCCCGACGCAGGGGTCGGGCAACGGCTTCTTAACCATGCCTGCTTAAAGATCGGATAGAAAATAAACAGACTGCTGGCGGCTCAATTTCCAATGCGACTGCTGAAGACCCTCTGGCCTCTCGAGGCAGGCATGAGAAATGCCGATGTGCGGATCAATTCCGGCCTCGGCACGCCAGAGATTGCTCCTGAGACTTCCGCCCTATCCCCGGCTGATCAGGCGGCGGCAAAGGCGGTCATGGCCACGCTGGACATGGTCGAAGGTGACCTGCTCAGCGCTGTCCGCGATGTGAATGGCATGGCAATCAAGGCCAGCGATGCCGCCGCGCAATCCGGTGAAAGCCTGAAGGACATTCGTCAGAAAACAGGTGAAGCAAGCCAGGCTGCTGTCAAGATTGCTGCGGAAGTCACGGAGATTGCGCAGGCAGCGGACGAATTCTCGGCCTCGTCCGCCGAAATCGCCCGTATCGTCGAGGACTCGACCATCGGAGCGGACAGGGCCAGCGCCAGCGCGGCGGCCATGCAGGGCACGTTTCAGGCCCTCTCGCATGCAGCGACGGAAATCGAGACCATTCTCACGGTCATTTCCGGCATCGCCCGGCAGACCAACCTGCTGGCCTTGAACGCGACGATCGAAGCTGCGCGAGCGGGAGAGGCGGGACGCGGCTTCGCGGTTGTCGCCAATGAGGTCAAGGGTCTGTCAGCGGCCAGCGAGAAGGCGGCGGGCGATATACGCCAGCGCATTGAACTCCTGCAAAGACTGGTGGCTGATTCAACGGGTGAGGCCAACCGTGTTGCACAGGAAGTCAGCGGGCTGAAGCCCCTGTTCGTGGCTGCCGCCTCCGCGACCGGACAGCAGCGCAGCGCTGCGGGTGAACTGGCGACCCAGATCAACCAGACCGCGCGCTTCGCATCTGACGTCAAGACGACAATGACGGCGATCGATGCCGCCGCCGTCCAGGCTGCGAGCCGTAGCCAGGCCGCCCATGATGGCGCAGCGAAGGTTGCCGACAGCATATCGCATCTGGGTCGGCGCTTCGTGACGGTGATCCGCCAGACGGAAATCGGCAATCGACGCCGCAGCGGACGCCTGCCCATCGAGCGTCCGGTGCGGGCTGTGACGCCGAAGGGCGTCGTGGATGTCACGTCGATCGATCTCAGCCTTGGCGGCCTGCTGCTGGCTGATCCGCAAGGGGTCTTGCCCGAACAGGGCGGACGCATGGAACTGAAATTCGGCGATCTGCCCGCTGTTCAGGCTCGCGTTGTCGCCAGGAGTGCGATTGGCGTGCATTGCAGCTTTCATGCGCCATCAGCCGAGTTCGAGGAGCGTTGCGCCAGCCTGTTTCACGCACTCGAGCAGGAAGCACTGCCACTGATCGAGCGGTCCCAGGCTGCGGCCAAGTCCATCAGTTCTCTCTTTGAAGCGGCCCTTTCATCGCGCGAACTGACAGAGCAGGCCTTGTTCGATGTGACGTATGTCCCCGTTGCCGGGTCTGATCCGCAGCAGTTCACAACGGCGCTGCTCCCCCATCTGGAGCGTTGGCTGATCCCGCTGCAGGAGGAGCTCAAGGCCAGTGATCCGTCCATTGTCTTCTGCTGCACAGTGGATCGCAACGGCTATCTGCCGGTCCATAATCTGGAGTATTCGAAGCCGCAGCGCCCCAATGATCCTGTCTGGAACACAGCGCATTGCCGCAACCGTCGCATTTTCGACGACCGGGCCGGCCTCACCTGCGCCCGCTCGACGCAGCCCTACATGATCCATGCCTATCGCCGTGATATGGGCGGGGGCAAGATCGTGGTGCTGAAGGAATATGTCGCGCCGATCACCGTGCGCGGCCGCCATTGGGGCGGATTTCGTGCGGCCTACCAGATCTGACGTTCAGGCCGCGAGCCGACGGATCGACAGCGGCGAAATGTCGAACGGCGTCTCGCCCCTCATGGCGAGATCGGCAGCGACCTCGCCCAGCACGCTGCAGAACTTGTAGCCATGGCCCGAGCAGGGCGACAGCACCACGACCTGCGGGGTGTCCGGCAGCCGGTCAACCACGAAATGCTCGTCGGGCGTCACGGTGTACATGCAACCCTTGATGGTGAGCGGATCGCCAGCTGCATCGGGAATGTACTTGCGCAGGCAATCGCGGATTGCTGTGACCTGTTTGGGGCTTGGCGTGCGGTCATGGTCGTTGGGATCGATGGGTTCGCGGGCGAAATGCGGCCCGCCGAGCTTGAAGCCAGGATGCTCCCACAGGGGGAAGCCGTAGAAATTACCCTCTTCGACCGTGAGGATGAACACCGGAAAATTGTCGGGCTGGAACAGCTCGGGGCGTCGGACGCCAAACCAGCCGATGGCCTGTTTCACGATGGTCTCGGTCTTGCCCAGCACCGGCACCAGTTCCGGCATCCAGGCTCCGGACGACAGCACGAGGCTCCCGGCGGTATAGGTCTCGCGCTCCGTCGTGACCTCAACCCCGCCACTGGCCGTGGTTTTCCATGACAGGACGGGCTCGTTGAAGCGCAATTGCGCACCGTGTTTCATCGCAAGTCCGGCATGGGCGTAGATCGCGCGCTCGGACGCAATGAAGCCGCCATCGGGCTGCCAGTTGGCGATATGACCATCTGGCAGATGAAAGGCCGGATAGCGCTTCCGGATGTCGGCTTTTGACAACAGCTCATGGGGAAGGTCGTGTTCAAGGCACGATTTGAGGGAGCTTTCTGCAAAGCCCGCACCTTCCGCGGCAATGTCGAGAGAGCCCGTCTTGAAGAACAGCTGCACGCCCGCCTCGTTGCCAGTCTCCTGCCAGAGCTGGGAGGCGCGCT
>JANNFV010000116.1:0-7762 GCA_031380285.1 Hyphomicrobiales bacterium
ATTCAACGACTGCATTCTATCATCCTTTGAAACAACGGACATTCGGCCTGACCTGCCTGTGTTGATCACACGGCGGACCACAAAACTCCGGTCGGCTTTAGCGGGTCTTTGTGCCGGAAACCAGAGTGTCATGACGCTTCCATCATGAATTTCTGCTGATGAAGAGGCCTGAAACATCCCAAAGACGACAGAACAATGGCGGACAGCCCGTTTGGGCATGATACCTTGCCCCAATGATTCGGTGTGTTTTCAAACGGTTGGCGATGTCGCCGGTCTGCCTGGGCCTGCTGGCGGCGCTGGCATTCGCAACGCCTGGACTTGCGCAAGCCTCGCACGGTATTGCGCGGCACGGTCCGCCCGGCCTGCCCGCAGGGTTCAGCCAGTTGCCCTATGCCAATGCCGATGCCCCCAGGGGCGGAAGGCTGGTCATCGGCCAGCTCGGCACCTTCGACAGCATGAACCCCTACATAGCCCGTGGTGCCGTGCCGGAGGTCAGCCCCGGCAGCGGCATCAACACGCTGATCGTGCAGCCCCTGATGATGCGCTCGCTCGATGAGCCTTTCACGCTTTACGGACTGGTGGCGGAGACGATTGAAACAGGCCCCGACCGGACATGGGTGGAATTCAGACTGAACCCCAAGGCGCGTTTTGCCGATGGCAAACCCGTGACGGCGGAGGACGTGCAGTTCACCTTCGAGCTGTTGCGTGAAAAGGGCCGCCCGGCGCAGCGCACGGCCTATCGCCGGGTGAAGGACATCGCGATCAAGGACAGCCAGACCATCCGCTTCACCTTCAGCGACTCCGATGGCGAATTGCCGATGTTGCTGGCGCTGATGCCCGCGCTGGCGCGGCACGACATCAACCGTGACAGCTTCGACCAGCCCACCTTCAAGCCGCCGCTGGGCACCGGGCCTTACAGGCTGGCGGAACTGGAGCCGGGCAAATCCTTCACGCTCAGGCGCAATCCGGATTTCTGGGGCAAGGATCTGCCGATCCTCAAGGGGCATCACAATTTCGATGAGATACGCGTCGATTTCTACCGCGACAGCAATGCTCTGTTCGAGGCCTTCAAGGTTGGCCTCTACGACGTGCGCTTCGAGGCGGATCCAGGACGCTGGCTGGGTGCCTATGATTTCCCCGCAGTGCGCGATGGCAGGATCATCCGTGACCCGCTGAAGTTCCAGGCACCCCGCGGCATGACGGGCATCGTGTTCAACACGCGGCGTCCCTACCTGGCGGACCCGCGGGTGCGGGCGGCCATTACCGAGTTGTTCGATTTCGAATGGCTGAACCGCAATCTCTTCCAGAACGCCTACACCCGCCAGAAGAGCTACTTCGACCAATCCGAACTGGCATCTGTCGGCCAGCCTGCATCCGAGCGCGAGCGGGTGCTGTTGCAGCCGTTCGGCGACGTGATCAGCGAGGACATCCTGCTGGGGCGCTGGACTCCGCCTCAATCCGATGGTTCCGGGCGTGACAGGCAGCGCATGCAATCAGCCATCGCCATGCTGAAAGCCGCTGGATATGTTTTGAAGGATGGCAGCGTCGTCAATGACAAGACGGGAGAGCCGCTCTCCATCGAGTTCCTTGCCCTGTCGCGGGAGCAGGAGCGCATTGGACTCGCCATCAGCGATGCGTTGAAACCGGTGGGCATCACGCTGCGGGTCCGCTTCGTGGATTCGAGCCTGTACTGGCGGCGGCTTCGCACCTTCGATTTCGACACCATGATCTGGAGCTACGGTGTCACGGCTTCGCCAGGAACCGAGCAACCCAACCGCTTCTCGTCCGCTTCGGCGGATCGCGAGGCCAGCCTCAACTATGCCGGCGTCAAGTCTCCCGCTGTCGATGCCATGCTGGAGGCACTGCGCAAGGCAGCGACCCGCGAGGATTTCGTGGCCGCAGTGCGCGCGCTCGACCGCGCCCTGCTCTCCGGCCACTATGTACTGCCGCTCTATTTTGCGCCCGAGCGATGGATGGCCCGCCAATCAGGTGTGCGGCGCCCGGCGACCGCGCCCCGCTTCGAGATCAATTTTGAGACATGGTGGCGGCAATGAAGCTGTACTACTATTGGCAGTGGAATCACTTCCCACGGGCGGGCGGACGATGAACGACAAGCACAGGTCCGAGGATCGGCGTCTGCACGGCTCCTGGGCACATCTGACGCTGGATGCGCTGCTGGATACTGCCGTTCGCGCCCGCCCCGGACGACGGTGTTTCTCGGATGCCCCGGATATCGCGCAGTGGTCAGACCTCCCGCCAAAATTGGCCACGGTGGGCGATGTTGGCGCGCAGGTGCAGCACTTCGCGCGCCAGATGCTGGCGCTGGGCTTGCGGCAAGGTGATCCAGTGCTGGTGGCTATGCCCAACGCCGTTGCTGGCGTGGCGGCCCTTCTGGGCCTGATCGCAGCGGGGCTCGTGCCCTGCCCTGTGTCGGTTGTCGCCGATGCCGAAGAGATGCGGCTCGCGGCGGAGGCTGTCGGGGCCAAGGCGATCATCACCGTCAATCGCTATGCCAGCTTCCGTCCCTCCGAAACAGCGCGGTTGGCCGCGAGCCGTTATTACGGACTGCGCTTCATCTGTGCCTTTGGTGCCAATCCACCCGAAGGCGTCGTTTCGCTCGATGACTGGCAGGATGCGGAACTGTCCAACACCCCCCTGCCGATGAATGTGCCCACGCACCCTGCCCTGATCACGCTGGACAGAGCAGGCGGCGAGGTGACGGCCCATCTGCGCACCCATGCCCAGGTGATCAGCGATGCGCTGGCGCTGTCCGCCATCTCGGGTCTGACCGGGCGCGGCGCGATCATCGCCACCTTTGCACCCGTTTCTGCCGCCGGTTTCATTTCCACCGTCGCTGCACCGCTGATCAGCGGAACGGTGGTGATGCTGCATGGTCCGTTCGACCCTGACGTGCTGAGGCAACAGATCGCGGAAACGCCGGAGGCCATCGTGGTGCTGCCCGCCCCAGCGGAAAACGATATCCGGATCGTCTTGGGCACGGCCCTGAAGGATACGATTGTCGTCACCCGCGATCTCGAGTCGGGCAAGCCAGTCCCGTCGTCGGGCCGCGTGACGGAATTGCTCAGCCTGGGCGAGACAGCGCTGTGGTCCCAACTGCGCGATGGCAACCGCGCCCGTCTGCGCATCCCGCGATTTTTCAAGCACCCCGTCAGCACGGCCCTGCCGCGCACCGAAGCCCAGATCGAAGCGACACTTTCACCACGCGGCATGCTGGCGCTTTCCGGCTTCGGCGTGGCGCAGGCATGGCCGCTGCAAGCGCAGGCCTCGGCCCATGTCGAGACCCGCTGGCGTGCCCGGGGCGATGGCCCGGATCATTTCGCTGCGACCCCCGATGAGGCCGGAAGCATGGGCGAAACCGTCGAAATGGCCGTTGCTGCGGCGTAAAGGGCTTATTTCTGCAAGCTGACCGGAGCACCGGTCTTCGCCGCAGAGCCCTCGAAATTGCTGCCGGACTGCTTGAGTCGCGCTGCAACGCCACCGCCGGGCTCGTAGAGATAGACCTCGTCGCCCCGCAATTCCCAGGCTGAGACCCGCTGCAACTCACGTGACTGACAGCCCGACGACGACGCCTTGTAAAGATCCAGCGTCGGCGTGCTCGACAGCGTCACCCTGCAGCTTCCGCCGCTGGCCTCTCGTGCTGTCCAGTTGCCGGTGACGCTCGTGCGCGTGGGTGCGCTTGCTTGGGCAGGCACCGGATTGGGGCGGGAGGCAACGACGGTTGGCGGTGTAACCGGGGCTTCAGGCGCAGTCTGCGCCGGGCGCACGGGCTGGCGGGGAGGCTCCGGTTCAATCGGCACACTGGAGCCGATGGGCGGCAGGCCGGGTGTCGCTGTTGGAGCGCCAGGACCGGGCGACGGCAGGCCACCCAATGCAGGGTTTGGTGCACCGGGGGCAGGCAGGACCTGCGGGCCGCCCAGTGGCGGCAGAGGCGAAGAATCCACACGCCCCATGGGCGCTGGCGTGAAGGTCTGGGCGGGCGGCGCAGGCGGCGCAACGGCCTGCCGGGCACCGCCAAAATCCGAAAAGCGGCTGGAGCCATCACACGCCCCAAGCAAGAGGGCGAATGCCCCAACCGAGGCTGCACAAAGGAAGCGTGAGCTTGCGAAGGTCTGTATCATGGTTGTTTCACGAATCCGCATGTTCCATCCCGACTTTATGGACCGGCGAGGCACAATCAAGGATAAATCCCCGATTGCCGCTCACGTCGATCACGGCCAAGGAGTTGACCGCGCATCCATCTCTCAAACCCGTTCGTATCATGGTTGATATGAACAACAGCCGATCACGCTAAAAAACGGCGCTTTGCGGACATTCCCATGACTTTGTCTCTCTGGTGCGTGCTGATGGCCGCGCTGCTGCCCCTGGTGACCACCGGCATCGCCAAGGCGCTGGGTGGCAGCTACGACAACCGCGATCCCCGGACGCGGGCCCAGAGCTACGAGGGCATGGCACGGCGCGCCCATGCGGCGCATCTCAACGGCTTCGAGGCGTTTCCGCTGTTCGCCGTCGCCGTGCTGGTGGCCGAACTGAAGGGCGGTCCACGCGGCATGGTTGATCTGCTGGCCATGGCGCATGTTGCGTGCCGCATGGGCTATGTCGGAGCCTATCTCCTTGATCGCCCAACGCTGCGGTCGGTTCTGTGGGTGCTGGCGCTGCTGGCAACCATCGGCATCTTCACCTCACCACTCTGGCGTTGACGGCACGGACAGGCCCTACTATCCCCCAAGTGCAGGGTCCTTAGCTCAATGGTTAGAGCCGACCGCTCATAACGGTCTGGTTGTAGGTTCGAGTCCTACAGGACCCACCATTAACCTTTCTGCTCAACCCCCTGTTCACCACGCCACGAGATCGTGCCATCGCGGTAACGATTGTGTTGCTGTCTTCCCTCAAATTGCAGCGATCAGAGGGAAGCCAGAATGGCAGAATGCCGTGGTTTCCACTCCTTGAGTGGGTGAGTGCGCCATGCGTAGCGTTGAACGAGGCATTGAGGATGTGGTCACGGAGCGGTTGCGCCCTGAGACCAGCCTGCCGATGACGGTCCTGCACCGGATCGAGGATGTGGCCGTGACGCATATGCGCAGCCTGGCCTTCGGTGCGGCCGGTGCCGTGCTGGCTCTGGCCGGTTTGCTGGCCCTGGGCGATCAGCCGATGCCAGCCGACACCTCCGATCCGGTGATCGTCGGTTCCATCGCGGGAGCGGCGCGGGTGCCAACCCAGCCAAGCTGGCAGATCATCCGCAAGCCGGTCGAACTTATCAGCCTTCAGGCCCCGCAATTCGGGCGTGTTCCGGCGACGTATCAATCCCGCATCACTGACGCTGGCGACCGCGAGGACCTGCTGACATTCGAGACGGCCAGCCCTGATTTGCCCGATGCGCGGGTGACGCTGCGCCGCAGCAGTGCCGCGCTTCCGGATTTGCCCCTGTTCATCGATGTGACCCGCCAGCAGGCCGAGCGCGGCGTGGCAGTGGTGCGTGCGGGAACGCCGGGCCGGTTGCCGACGAAATTCGGCGACCTGGATGTCGCCGACATGACCTTCACCGACAGCACGGGGCGCAACCAGGCTTGCCTGGCTTTTCGCTCCTCGGGTCAGATCGCGCTGGCTGGATGGTATTGCGCCGCGCAGGGGGCCGCCGTGGAGCGCCCGGAAGTCTCCTGCTTCATTGATCGGCTGAGCCTGCTGAAGGCGGGCGAGGACAAGGAGTTGCGCAAGCTCTTCACCGAGGCGGAGCAACGCCGCCGCCCTTGCGCCGGCAAATCCGTGACTGCCGGACGCAAGCCGACCTGGCTTGATGCCGATGGCAAGGCGCCGGGCATTCGCAACGACATCACCGGCAGCATCGGTGACCGGGTCAAGCGTTGATCATTCATCTGTGATCAGACTTCACGTCCCGATGGTTTTGAGCCATTGTCAACCTCAGTGAGATTCCTCTCGTCAATCGTCCGAACACCGGAGACCACCATGCGCCTTCTGATTGCCCTCGCTGCTGCCAGCATCGCCTTCACGGCCTCGTACAGCACGGCGGAAGCCGCAGGACATCGCAAGAAGTCGAAAGAGATGGTGGTCAAGGTCAAGCCACGCTCGTATCTGGATGCGGGAACGCAGGTGCCACCGGGCGTATATCAGAATTATTCCAGAGGCCTGACACCGTTCCGTCCCTACGATTCGATCAATCCCATTGGCTCAGCCCAGCAGCGCCTGCTTCCAGGCGCGTTTGGCATTGCATGGTGATTGCGGGCCGGTTCTGCTGAAGCACCGGTTAAGGTGAACGCAGGCTTCCGCTTTGCCTGTCTCTGCTGAGCGCGTAGAGATCGTTGGATCATGCGCCGCCGGTCCCTCCTTCCCATCATTGCCATCTTGCTCGCCCTTGTCGGCGTGACGTTTGGCGGGCTTTTCCTGTCGCGCCTGCCCCGCACGCTCACCGTTGCCGTGGGACCGCCCGGCCTGGAGACTCATCGCTACGCGCAGGCACTGGCGGAAGCCGGGATCGAGGCACGGGACCGCATCCGCCTGAAGATCGTGACAACGGAGGGCGCGGATGCAAGTTCTCGCCTGATGGACAGCGGCAAGGTCGATCTCGCCATCATCCGCAGCGACTATGACCTGCCCGCCAGCGGCCAGTCGATCCTGGTCAACACGCGTCGCCTGGCCATCGTGATGGCGCCGCAGCGGGCGCGGGGCGGCATCCTCAAGTTCGAGGATCTCAAGGGTAAGCGCATCGCCGTGGCGCGGCTGACCGATCCGAACCTGCCACTGGTGCGCCGCATGCTTGCCGTCGCCGATATCGGCGAGAAGGATGCCGCGCTGATCGAGGTTGACCTGCAGGAACTGCCCGACCTGCTGGGAACCGGCAAGGTGGATGCCGCCATCGCCATCGTCGTGCCGTCCGCCCCCAACGTGACGATGCTGCTGCCCGAGATCGCGCGTCGCCTGCCCGGCGGCCTGCGCATCGTGCCCATCGACGAGGCCCAGGCCATCGCCAACCGCGTGACCGGCGTGGAAACCGCCGAGATTGCCGCCGGTGCCTTTGGCGCAAAACGGCCCGCCGAGGAAATCACCACCGTTGCCATTTCCTATCGCACCGTCGCCCGCGCCTCGATGTCGGAAGATCTGGCGGGGCGCACCGCCAAGACGCTCTATGACCTGCGGACCCGGTTGAACCGCACCATCCCCATCGCCTTCACCGCCGAGCCACCGGATGGCAAGATGGGCGCACGCCTGCCTGTGCATCCCGGCGCGATGGCCTATTTCGACGGCGAGACCAAGACCTTCTTCGAGCGCTATGGCGAGTTGATCTTCACTGGCCTGTGGGGCGCCTCCATCATCGGCTCGGGCCTTGCGGGCTTCCTGGCGTGGATCGGACGCAAGCGGCACGGCGAAGGCGGCCAGATGGTGGAGGAGATCGGGGCGCTCACCACGGCGGCCCGCACCGCATCGCCTGCTGGCCTGGCCGAGATCGAAGCCCGCGGCGACGCCATCGTCGCGAACTTGGCGCGGTTGAGGACAGAGGGCTTCGTGACCGATCAGTTGATCGAAAGTGCAGGGCTGGCGCTGGAGCACTTCAGGAGCGTGGTGGACCGGGCACGGGGGTGAGGCGCGGCTCTCCTTCTCCCCTTGCGGGAGAGGGTGGCCCTCGCGTCAGCGAGGGGCGGATGAGGGGGCTGGCGAAGCCATCATGGCGCTGCGTCAAGAGCCTGCCGAATGCGCTGCACAGCGATTTCGGTTTCTGGGCTACGTTTAC
>JANNFV010000117.1:0-1569 GCA_031380285.1 Hyphomicrobiales bacterium
CGCGACCTTTCGCGAATTTCAGCATCGCAGTCTGTGCCGCGCTGAGCAGTTTGGGATTCTTGAAAACATCGACGACGCGTTCCGGTGCGCGGCCGATTTCAGTGTCGAGCAGTTCAAACGCGAGGACAAAAAGCCCGCCAAACGCATCGGCGGTACTTGGGTTGGGGTCTGACATGCCACAAACTCCGCATGCTCGAAGCGAGCAGGATCACGCAAACTGACATGACCTAGCGGAAGCTACAATACCTTATTTGAGCGTCCGAGCCGGCAGGATTGAAGCAGTCATTTTGTGCTCATGGCGCGCGCCGCACCACGCCGTCCTTGATAAACACTTCAAGCGATGTCGTGCCAGAGCCGCTGCCGTCCTTGGTGCGCCATTTTCCGCTGGCGCAATAGATGCCTCCATCACGTGAGACTGCGGTCCATTCAACCGTCGCCGGGTATTTGTCCTTGCCATCTGGCGAGACAGTGACGAAATCGGTCTTGCAGACGCTGCCATTCACCACCGGACGATACTCCGTGATCATCCAGCCCCCGCCGCCCGTGCTCTCGAATGTTTCGGGCAGGACCGGCCAACTTGCGGGTGTCGTGCTGCCGGGAGCCTGCGCCCAGGCGCTGATCACGCTGCCGGCCAGCGCCATGCTGGCTGCAATCACGAAAGCAGCGGCCAGAAGTCCGGCCCGGGCGACACCGCTGTGATGTTCGATTGCAACTGTGTCCGCATCGTATGTCATGATCTGCGCTCCCTCTTGGAGGGCATAATCTGCATATCCGCGAATGGATGCAAAGAACGGCGTTTGATCACGGGCCTGTGATGGACCTTGAGTATTTGGCCGCAATGCACGCCGCTAAAATGCTCGTTAGAGAAATTTATTTGGTCGGGGCGGCGAGATTTGAACTCACGACCCCTAGTCTCCCAGACTAGTGCGCTAACCGGGCTGCGCTACGCCCCGACAATGGCGCTTATAGAGTGCGGGTTGGCGTGGTGCAACGGTTCGTGCGTGGGATGCGCCTGATTTTCGCATCCGCGAATTGCGCCTTCCCAAGTTGAGCCTGAGGCTGTATCTCCCGCGCCCTCAACCACCGTGCTCTCCGGACGATTCACTTCTGGTGCGAACGTATGGTCGATCATGATGATCGAGAGCAGGCCTTTTGCAGAGAACCGGATTTCATTTCTGCGGCATGCTTTCGCCGGAGCATAGACCATGCCTGATATGTCCATCGGCGTCGATTTCGGCACCACCAACACCGTCATTGCCGTGGCGAGGCGCGGTGAGGGTGTGCGGAGCGTCACCTATCCGCACGGCGGTGGCATTGAGGACGTCTATCGCTCGGTGCTGTGCTTCGAGCGCGCGGACGATGACCGGCTGCTGAAGGTGCAGACCACCGGTGGCCTGTTCGCCATCGATCATTATCTGGCGTCTGTCGGCGAAACCCGGTTTATCCAGTCGTTCAAGAGCCACATCGCGAGCGCCGTGTTTCGGGACACGCGCATTTTCTCGACCAGGTTCCTGTTCGAGGATCTCCTGGCGGCATTCTTTGGGCTTGTGCTGAAGGATGCCAATGGCC
>JANNFV010000153.1:0-3131 GCA_031380285.1 Hyphomicrobiales bacterium
CTGGTGTAGCCGGGATAGCCGTTCTTGCGGCACCAGCGCTGGCCCGCCGCATCATCCTCCGCGATGGTCCGGCAGCTGGCGTCAAGCTCGGCCACGAAGCCATCGCCGGGATCGGCAATCGCGCCCCGGTAGAGCTGTGTCACGAAGAGTTTTTCAATGCTCGCCATGAAGAGCGGCGTAACGCGGGCTATCTGCTCTGTCAAAGAGACGAAACGCGCACCCGCGTCAGCCCGCGCCCGGTCATGCCGAGCTGGCGTGCCGCCACACCCGAGACATCGACGACTCGCCCGCGCACCCACGGACCGCGATCATTGACCCGCACCACGACGCTGCGACCGTTGGCGAGGTTCGTGACCCGGATTTGTGAGCCGAACGGCGCAGACCGATGGGCGGCGGTCATGGCATTGGTGTTGTAGCGCTCGCCGCTCGCGGTTTTGCGGCCATGGAACTTCTCGCCGTAATAGGAGGCGATGCCCTGCTGGTTGAGGGCGAGGGCTTCGGTGGCGGCGAGGGGGGAGGTGAGGAGCGCGGTGGTGAGCGCTATGGCTAGGCGAAGAGGCATTGAGATTCCCATCAGGACGTTTCGCCAGCCATTGGCGGATGGGGCATGAATGGGGCCTAAACGGGGCGAAATGCTTGATTTCGGCTGCAATTCTGCAACACTCGGTCCAGCATGAATCGTCTTGCCCGCCTTTTCGCTTTTCTCGTTTTCGTCGTTGTTGCCGTCGTCATCGGCATCAGTCTGCTTGCGCCACATTACTGGCAATCCATGCAGGATCGGGCAAGTCGCATTCCGGGCGCACCCGATATCATCAAGCCAAAGGCACCCTTGTCGCTGGCCCAAAGGCTCGCCGAGAAGGGCCTGAGGCACGGTCAACCCGTCTTCATCCGGATCATGAAGGAAAGCTCCGAACTGGAGCTGTGGATGAATCAGGGAACGGAATGGTTGCTGCTGCACACCTACCCGATCTGTCGCTGGTCCGGCACCCTGGGACCAAAACTGAAGGAAGGAGATGGTCAGTCCCCGGAAGGCTTCTACCTGGTGACACGCCGGGCGCTGAATCCGAATTCAAGCTATCATCTCTCTTTCAACCTTGGTTTTCCCAACGCCTACGACAAGAACCACGGGCGTACCGGCTCCTTCCTGATGGTGCATGGCGATTGCCTGTCCATCGGCTGCTACGCCATGACGGATGCCGGAATAGAGGATATCTACGGCTTGGTCGAAGCAGCCCTTCGCAATGGGCAATCCTCGGTTCCGGTGCACGTGTTTCCATTTCGAATGACGGAAGAGAACCTTGCTCGGCACTCCCGTTCCGAATGGACAGGCTTCTGGCGCAATCTCAAGGAGGGCTGGGATTACTTCGAAACAACCCGGCAGCCGCCGCAGGCGATGGCCTGCGGGAGGCGCTACGGGTTTGGTGGCGGGGGAAAGGGAGGAGAATGCAGAGAAGTCGCGGGGATGTGAGGTCTATCGAAACACCAGGAAAATCGAAAACCAGAATACAATCGAGATCGAAAAACGAAGCTGGTTCCAAAGGCGGCAGAAAATGCAGTTGCCTTGTCTTGATCAGACACAAGCGTGATTTGTCCGGTTTCGCCCAGACGACGTTCAAGCTCCACTGCCCGCTTGGTCAACAGGTCGAACATCCACAGGCATCTGCGTTCGATCAGCCAGGCAATCGACGTTATAGCGACTCCCATGAATGCAATCAGAAACACCAGCTTGCTGGTGTTCTCAGCCGAACCAAATGCGTGACTGAGAACCGCGGTCAATCCGGCCATGAGGCACCCAAAACCGGTCAGCATGTTCTGGATGGCCCTGGCCCGAAGATCATTCAGATGCCGAAGGTTGTGACCAATTTCGGCATATTCGAGCTTGCTGCACTCAAATTGCCGATCCGTCACCTTGATACTTTCGGCCGTCAACAAATTCCCCTCACCCCTTCCCCATCACCTCATCCCTGAGCACCCTGCGCAGCACCTTGCCCACATTCGTCTTCGGCAGCGCATCGCGGAACACCACCGTCCTTGGCACCTTGTAGCCCGTGAGCTGATCGCGGCAGTGTTTGATGATGTCGGCCTCCGTCACCGCCGGGTCCTTCTTCACCACATAGGCCGCGACCGCCTCGCCCGAATGCGCATCCGGCAGGCCGATCACCGCCACCTCCAGCACCCCGGGGTGGCCCGCAATCACCTCTTCCACCTCGTTGGGATAGACGTTGAAGCCCGAGACCAGCACCATGTCCTTCATGCGGTCGACGATCTTGAACTGGCCGTCCGGCAGCATCACGCCCACATCGCCTGATTTGAACCAGCCATCGGCGGTCATCGCCTTGGCCGTTTCCTCCGGGCGCTGCCAGTAGCCTGCCATAACCTGCGGTCCCCGGATCCAGATTTCGCCCGGTCCGTCGAGGCCGCGGTCCTTGCCGTCGACATCGACGATCTTCACCTCGGTGGAGGGCACGGGGAAGCCGATGGTGCCGGAGAATTCCTGCAGGGTCAGCGGGTTGACGGTGGCGATGGGTGACGTCTCGGAGAGGCCATAGCCCTCGATGATCGGCTTGCCCGTCACTTCCTTCCAGCGCTTGGCCACAGGCCCCTGCATCGCCATGCCGCCCGCCACAGCGAATTGCAGCTGCGAGAAATCCACCTTCTCGATGCCCGGCGCGTTCAGCAGCGCGTTGTAGAGCGTGTTCACACCCGAGATCATGGTGAAGGGCGTGGTCTGCAAAGTCTTGACGAAGCCTGGAATATCGCGCGGATTGGCGATCAGCAGGCAGCTCGCGCCCAGGCGCTGCATGTAGATGCAGCAGCAGGTGAGCGCAAAGATGTGATAGAGAGGCAGCGCCGTCACCATCACAGGCGCGGCCTTGCCCTGGTCGAGGAACGGCGTGATCCAGCCATCGGCCTGCAGCACATTGGCCATGATGTTGCGGTGCAGGAGCGTGGCCCCCTTCGAGACGCCCGTGGTGCCGCCAGTATATTGCAGGAAGGCCACGTCATCGATGCCGACAGTGGCAGCCATCGGCGTTTGCCCCGCATGGGCGGAGAGCAAGCTCTTGAGCGAACCGGCACCCGGCAGGCTGTAGGGCTTGACCACCTTCTTCACCTTGCGGGCCACGAAATTG
>JANNFV010000211.1:0-2630 GCA_031380285.1 Hyphomicrobiales bacterium
CATAGCCCACGCCGCCCATGCTGCGCTTGATGAAGAACACGGTCTTGGCTTTCTCGACATCGAAGACCGGCATCCCGTAAATCGGTGATGCCTTGTCGGTTTTCGCCGCCGGATTGACGACATCATTTGCCCCGATGATAAACGCGACGTCGGCTTGTGCGAATTCGCTGTTGATGTCTTCGAGTTCGAACACTTCGTCATAGGGCACGTTGGCTTCGGCGAGCAGCACATTCATGTGCCCTGGCATGCGGCCGGCTACGGGATGGATCGCATATTTGACCGATACGCCGTCCTTCTTGAGCAGGTCACCCATCTCGCGCAGCGCATGTTGTGCCTGTGCGACTGCCATGCCGTAGCCGGGCACGATGATCACGCTTTCGGCCTGCGCCATCATATAGGCGGCGTCCTCGGCCGATCCGCGCTTCCAAGGCCGGTCGGTCTTCGCGGCATCACCGCTCGACGCAACCGCACCAAAGCCGCCCGCGATCACGCTGATGAAGCTGCGGTTCATGGCCTTGCACATGATGTAGGACAGGATCGCGCCCGACGAGCCGACCAGCGCACCCGTGATGATCATCGCCGTGTTGTGAAGCGTGAAGCCCATCGCCGCTGCGGCCCAGCCCGAATAGCTGTTGAGCATCGACACGACGACCGGCATGTCCGCGCCGCCGATCGGGATGATCAGCAGGAAACCGATGACGAACGCAAGGACGGTGATCGTCCAGAACACCCACGGGCTCTGATCCTGCGTGAAATAGGCGGTCAGCGCCACGATCGCGCCGAGCACGCCGAGATTGATGACATGTCGCGCCGGCAAAATGATCGGCTTGCCGCCCATGTTGCCGTTGAGCTTCAGGAACGCGATGACCGACCCGCTGAACGTGATCGCGCCGATGGCGACGCCGAGCCCCAGTTCGATCCGGCTGACCGGATTTATCGCACCGAGACTATCGACGATGTCGAACGCCGCCGGATTGAGATAGGCCGCCACACCGACGAGCACTGCGGCCAAGCCGACGAGCGAGTGGAATGCCGCCACCAGTTGCGGCATGTCGGTCATCGCAATCTTGCGCGCGGTAACGACGCCGATCGCCGCACCGATCGCGATGGCAACCGCAATTTCGGGCAAGCTGGCAACATCATGGACAAGCAGCGTCGTGACGACGGCAATGCCCATGCCGATCATGCCGTAACGGTTGCCCGCCTGTGACGTCGATGGCGAACTGAGCCCGCGAAGGGCGAGGATGAAACATACGCCCGCGACAAGATAGGCAAGACCCACCCACGAGTTCTGAACGGAATGCTCCACGATTACCGTTCCTTCTTTTTATACATGGCAAGCATCCGCGCCGTGACTGCGAACCCGCCAAAGATATTGACGCTTGCCAATACAACCGCGAGCAACCCAAGATATTTCGATGTCGCGCTTCCCGGCGCTGCCGCTGCAATCAGTGCGCCGACGATAATCACGCTAGAAATCGCGTTCGTCACTGCCATCAGCGGGGTGTGCAGCGCGGGGGTAACCGACCACACGACATAATAGCCGACGAAACAGGCCATCACGAAGATGGAAAGGATGCTGATGAAGTCCATGTGTTGCCTCAGTAAAAGGAGTATTTTACAGTCTGCACGATGCCAAAAGGCTGTGGCGGGAGGTCACGGTCGATCCGAACCGTCAGCGCGCCATTCGCCTCAGACAGAATTGTGAAACGCCCGCCTAACAGGCCAAGCGATTGCGGATAGCTGGCCCCGCTGACATAGCTCCAATCGCTCAACGATTGCTGCTTGTTGCCGTTGCCGAAACTGATCCTGAAATTGCGGCGGTTGTAGAGCAACGGCTTGCCCTCATATTCGATGCCGACGAAATATGTCGTCGCCAGTGCCGTAGGAGCGATCAGCTCATAGCCGGACCGAGTAACAGAAGCGGGCTGCTTCGGTATCTTGCCGGAAAGCGACGGCAGGCCCTTGACCACGCCGCGAGCCTTGAAATGGCTTTCGAAGGCGCCATCACCGTCTCGGTCGATCCCGCAGTCATGCGCATAGCCACCCGCGACGAGCAGCGATTTGAGCGCGCTCGGATCTTTCGGCCCGGCCTCGCAAAACACAATCAGCCCACCAGCACCGAGCGAAAACATCTCAGTGCCCTTCGCAATGACCACTTTGCCTTGTGCGTCGATCATGTCGGCATTCAGGCGCGCTGCCTTGGGCGGCAACAACCGGTGGCGCATGAACATGTCACCAGACTTTATCTGAACTGTCCGTCCCGTCTCGCCGCCGCCATCGAGCGGATCGGCCACCAGCCAGATCATCTCGTAGCGTTCCCGCTTCATCACTACAGCATCATCTGACGCGGCTTGCGCCCATGCACTGGGGATTGCGAGCGCCAGTATGGCAACCGCACATTGGCTCGCCCGCACACTCATCCCAGCAACCGCTCGTGCACGACCTTGCCGCCTTGCGTCAGGCGGATCGCGTCGCCGATTTCCTCATCGAGAATCGGACGTTTTTGCTCCTTGTCCCAGAACGCCTGGATGAAAATGAACAGGTTGCGTGCAAACAGGGCGCTGGCGTCGGTCGCCAGTCGCGACGGTACGTTCTTGTGGCCGACGATCTTGACTCCGTGCACTTCG
>JANNFV010000214.1:0-2278 GCA_031380285.1 Hyphomicrobiales bacterium
CTGCCGCGACCGAGACCTGCTGCCCGATGATGATCCAGATCAGCCCGTCGAAGCCATAACGCTGCCGCCGCAGCGGAGGCGTCCCGGTCAGCGGCACGATGCGGCGCATCACCTCGCATTCCGCCTGCAATGCCGCCACGCCCGCCGTGATATCGCTCTCGGTCTCGATGAGTGTCTGCATGTCCTGGCCTTGTCTGAGAGCGCTTTCGGCGAGACCGTCAGTCTGGACCACAACGGCGCCTGTGACGACACCCGTTTTCCCCTTCGGCCCAGTCCCCATCCCCGTGAGCAGTCTGCCTGCCGAATGCTGGAAAGGAAATATTTGCGATGAATTGCATTCTCCGCTGAGAGCAACGGCTCTTAGTCAACACGAAAGGGGATTGGCGTATAACGGACTGCAATCAGGTCTCGGGGCGAGGCATGATGGAGCGTGTTCGATGTCATGAGATGCCAGGGAACAACCAGCAGCGCAAGACGCCCACTGCGTGGCGGAAATTGCGCATGAATTGCGCTCGCCGCTGGGTGGCATCGATGCCATGGCGACGCTGCTGCGCCAATCCGGCCTGTCGCCCGAGCAATTGCGGCTGGTCGATGGCCTGTGCGCGGCGGCGAGCCATCTGCGGGCCGTCGCCAGTGACATCCTCGACGAGAGCGCCGGTCGCGCGGGCCATCTGGCCTGCAGCGACAAGGCCCTCGATCTCAAGGCGTTCATCGGCACGCTCGCGGTTTCCGCCGAAGCCCGTGCGCTCGCCAAGTCCCTGACCTTCGCACTTGATCTCGATGACAGGCTCGCGCCTGTCGTGATGGCCGATGCACGCCGCATCCGTCAGATGCTGGAGAACCTGCTCGACAACGCCATCAAGGTGACCGAGAGCGGCGGCATCCGCCTGTCCATGACCCATGTCGACCGGCGCGGTGCCTTCGAGGGACTGCGGTTCGTGGTGGAGGATACCGGACCGGGGTTCACCGAGGAACAGGCAAAGAAACTGTTCCGCAGCTTTGGCCGCATCGACAATGGCGTGCCAGGCACCGGCATCGGCCTCGCCATGGTGCGCCGCCTCGCCCATGCCATGGGTGGCGAGGCGGGTTGCGAAGGCAGGCCCGGCCAGGGTGCCACCTTCTGGTTCACGCTGCGCCTCAAGCTGCCGGAAGGGACAGAGGGCACTGCTCCCGTCACGCAGAATGACGATGGCATGGCTGCTGGACCTGGTGGACGGCGCATTCTCGTGGTCGATGACAACCAGGCCAACCGCATGATCATGGCGGCTGTCCTGGAGCATTTCGGATTCGAGATGGCCGAGGCCGCGTCGGCTGAGCAGGCACTGGCCATGCTGCCGTCCGGCCAGTTCGCGGCGGTCATGATGGATCAGACGCTGCCGGGCCTCAGCGGGATCGAGGCACTGCGGATGATCCGGGCCATGCCGGAGCCTCTGGCCTCGCTGCCGGTCATCCCGGTCACGGGGCGGGTGTCGCAGGCGGACAAGCTGGCCTTTGCGGCGGCGGGCGCCAATGGCTTCATCGAAAAGCCGGTGACGGCACGGGCCGTGCGCGAGGCGCTTGAAGCGGCCCTGCACCCCAGGAACAGCGCGGCTGCAAAAGCCGCCTGAGGCTATTCGCCCTCGCCGAAGCGGTTGGCGAGCAGCGCGGCGATGGCATCGAGCGCTTTATCCGCATCCGTGCCCTTGGCCGTCACGGTGATCGTGCTGCCAATGCCTGCGCCAAGCGTCAGGATGCCCATGATCGAGGTGCCGCCGACGGTTTCACCCGAGCGGCTGACGGTGATTTCGGAATCGAACATTTCCACGCATTGCACGAATTTGGCCGTGGCCCGGGCATGCAGGCCCTTGCGATTGATGATCGGAAGCTCGCGGCTCAGCACGCCGTTCAAATCCGCTCCACCATCCGCCATGTTCGCCTGCATTTCATCGTTGCGGCGTCACTATTTGCCCGAAAGCACCCGGCTTGCAACATTGATGTACTTGCGGCCCGCATCCTGGGCCTGAATCACGGCGTCCTGCAGCTTCGCTTCGTCCCGCACGGAGGCCAATTTGATCAGCATGGGGAGATTGATGCCGGCCACAACCTCGACATTGGAGCCATTCATGGCCGAGATCGCCAGGTTGGATGGCGTGCCACCAAACATGTCGGTGAGCACCACGACACCTTCGCCTGTATCGACATGATGGATCGCGTCCATGATGTCCTGACGGCGACCATCCATGTCGTCATCGGGATCGATGGTGATCACGTTGAGCTGCTGCTGAGGACCAACCACATG
>JANNFV010000231.1:0-2513 GCA_031380285.1 Hyphomicrobiales bacterium
CCGGATCATTTCCTCCGTGTCCATCGCCATCAGGTTGCGGAAGAACAGCGCTGTGGGACTGAGAAACGGTTCTCCCAGCGAAATCGTGGGAAACTCCAGCGGCAATCCGCCCGCAGCCAGAACACCACGCTTCACCGCCGCGACGAGATCCGGCACGCTGCGGTGGCAGTTGTTGAACTCGCTGAAGGTGCTGGCGATGCCGATCACCGGCTTGCGCAGCATATCGGTGGAAAAGCCCATGGAGCGGGCATTCGCCATGCGCAGATAGCGGGCGAAATCCATGTCGCCATAGTTGGTCAGGCCGCCGGACAGGCCGGGGAAACTGGTGGACGGCGGCATGGTTTCTCCGAGGAACGATGGATGGCGCATGATACGACCGCCAATTCCACTATGGCAGAAAAGTCGCGCGTATTTCTAGGGCATGGCGTTTGATGATGGAACGGCGGCTGATCGTCTTGGACGGGCTTGACCCGTCCATCCACGTCTTTCTGAGGCACTTGCATCCTTCGCTGCCACACAGACGGGGATGGCTGCATCAAGCGCGGCCATGACGCGTTTAGGTTGAAGCCGTCATGCGCCGGGATCAGTAGCGATCAAGGTATCAGCGACAGCCGTTCAAGCCGCGTGCGCCACAAAACCGGCATACCAACGCTTGAACAGAGCAAGTTGCTCGCTGGCGAAGGTCTTCTGGCTCGCACTCAGTGCATCCGAAGGGTTGAAGTGGAGTTCGTATTCGGGATTTCCTTCAAGCACCATCAGATACTTGTAGAACAGCACGAGGTCTGGCCCCTCATCGAAGGTCGAGAGCACCATCAGCGCGTTTTCGAGCTCCCGCGCCTGCCGTCGCGCCACGACATCACCCGCCGCCGCCTTTTGCGAAAGACTGACGAGATGCAGCACCTCGCGCGGCAAGACATTGCCGATGCCGGTGATGGCGCCCTTGGCCCCACAATTGACGAAGCCATGCACGACCTGCGTGTCGACACCCACCATGAGCGTGAGCGAGGCATCCCGCCCGGTGATGTGCTCGGCTGCATAGGACAATGATTTGGCACCGCCAAATTCCTTGAAGCCCACGAGATGCGCATGGCGGGCATTCAACCGGAAGAACAATTCAGCCTTGGTCTCGAAACCATAATACGGACTGTTGTAGATGACCGACGGGAGATCGACCGCAGCCTCCAGGATGCCCGCGAAATGGGCCTCCTGCGCGCTGGGCGCAGAACCGCGCGAAAGCACGCGGGGGATCACCATCAGCCCTGCCGCGCCGATGGCTTTGGCATGGGCCGCAAAGGCTGCGGCACGCTTCGGGCTCTGGGCGCCCGTTCCGACGATGACGGGAATGCCGGCCTTCACCAGGGCTTCCGTCCCCGCCATGCGCTCCTCGTCAGAGAGCAGAGGCCAGTCGCCCATGGAGCCGCAATAGACAACCGCCGACATGCCGGTAGCAACCAGTTCCTTGCCCTTGCGGACGAGAGCCGCGAAATCGGGCGTCCGGTCGGCGCGACAGGGCGTCATCAAGGCGGGGATGGTTCCGCTGAAAATGCTCTTCGTCATGGTCTGATCCTTTGCCTGTCAGCGATGCCACACAGCGGCAGCGGTCAATCGCCTTGCAATGCTATTTCATAGATTGTATAAAATATCCACGTCAAGTCCGCAACCCTGGCTTTCATCGATGGGCATCATCCTCAAACACCGCACGGTCGCTGCCGCAATCACCGCGCAACTCCGCGATTCGGTGCTCGATGGCAGCTACAGCGAGGGCGCACAGCTCAGGCAGGATGCGCTTGCGATGTCGTTCGGCGTCAGCCGCATCCCGGTGCGGGAGGCGTTGCTGCAACTCGAGGCGGAAGGGCTGGTGCAGATCTTTCCGCACAAGGGCGCCGTCGTCACGGGCCTGTCGCGGGCTGAGGTGGACGATGTCTTTGAACTGCGCAGCATGCTGGAAGTCCGGCTGTTGCGTCACTCCGCCCCCCTGCTCACACAGGCTGATTTCATCGAGATCGACGCCGTGCAGGCTGCCTTTGCCGACGCCATCCGCCGTCGTGATTCCAGCCGCTGGGGAGCGCTGAACGCTGAACTGCATATGGCGCTCTACAAGCGGGCCGATCTGCCGCGCTCCTTGACACTGGTGGCGCACCTGCTGACGGCAAGCGAGCGCTACACCCGCATTCAGCTCACCAGCAGGACAGCCTGGCAGCGTGCACAGGCCGAGCACGCCGCGTTGATTGACCTGTGCAGGAGCGGACAGCTGGATCAGGCCTGCATCCTGCTCGCCAGCCATATTGCCACGGTACACGCCGACCTGTCGGCCATGCTGTCCAAACGCCTTGCCCCATCGGCAACGATCTCGCCCAAGCCACCTGTGTTGCCCAAGCTGGGAGTGTTGCCATGATCGCAATTGAAAAACTGGCTGTCGCCTATGGCCAGACAAAGGTGATCGAGGACTTGTCACTGACCATCGGCGACGGGCAGTTCTTCACGCTGCTGGGACCATCGGGATGCGGCAAGAC
>JANNFV010000262.1:0-8286 GCA_031380285.1 Hyphomicrobiales bacterium
ATCTTGCCATGGACCATTCTCGCGGGATCGAACCGGATGAAGGGTGAAAGGACTGTCCAATTGGACAGTCCTTTCACCCTTCATCCGGTTCGATCCCGCGAGAATGGTCCATGGCAAGATCTGATTCATCCACTTCCGGCCCCTCCCAGCGCCAGCTTCGCGTCGGCGAACTTATCCGCCATGCGCTTGCGGATATCCTGTCGCGCCGCCAGGTGAATGACCCTGATCTCGACGGCAAGATCATCACGGTGCCGGAGGTGCGGCTGTCGCCTGATCTCAAGATCGCCACGGTCTATGTGATGCCGCTGGGCGGTGCCGGTGGACCTGTGATCGTCAAGGCGCTGGCGCGCAACGTGCGCTACATCAAGGGCATGCTGGGCAAGCAGATGCGCGACATGCGCTTCATGCCCGATCTGCGTTTTCGCTTTGACGAACAGTTTGATGAAGCCGCCCGCATTGACAGGCTGCTGCATGATCCGCGCGTGATACGCGACACGGCCAAAGACACCACAGAAGAACACTGACATGAGCAAGCCCCGCCGCGAACGGCTGAAGGTCGATGGCTGGATCGTGCTCGACAAGCCGGTCGGCGTTACCTCCACCCATGCGCTTTCCATCGTGAAGCGGCTCTACAAGGCGGACAAGGCGGGTCATGCCGGTACGCTGGACCCGTTGGCGTCGGGCATCCTGCCGCTGGCCTTCGGAGAGGCTACAAAAACCGTGCCCTACGTGATGGATGGCGAGAAGGCCTACCGCTTCACCGTGACCTGGGGCGTGGAAACCAACACCGACGACAGCGACGGCGAGATGGTGAACTCTTCCGCCGAGCGCCCGACGACCGCCCAGATCGAGGCCATCCTGCCGCGCTTCATGGGCGTGGTCCTGCAGATGCCGCCGCAATTCTCGGCTCTGAAAGTCCAGGGCGAGCGGGCCTATGATCTGGCACGCGATGGCGAGA
Source organism: Hyphomicrobiales bacterium (assembly GCA_031380285.1). Classification (GTDB taxonomy): domain Bacteria; phylum Pseudomonadota; class Alphaproteobacteria; order Rhizobiales; family Beijerinckiaceae; genus JADCCX01. Next base: position 959 of record JANNFV010000262.1, read on the forward strand.
TCGTGCCGCTGCAACCCCGCGAGGTCGAGATTACCGCGCTGCGGCTGGTTGGCATGACCGAAGACACCGCAACCTTCGAGGCGGAATGCGGCAAGGGCACCTATGTCCGTGCGCTGGCCCGGGATTTCGGTCGCCTGCTGGGCTGCTTCGGCCATATCACGGCGCTCAGGCGCACACGGGTCGGCCCCTTCACCGAGATGGAGGCCGCGACACTTGATGATCTGAAGGCGGCGGGGGAGACAGGCCCGCAAGCCCCTGATCTGCTGGCCATGATGCAGCCCGTGGAGCGCGGCCTCTCATCACTGCCCGCCATCGCCATCGGCAATCACGAGGCGCAACGGCTGAAGAACGGCCAGAGCGTCATCCTGCGTGGGCGCGACGCGCCTATCGTGCTGGGGCAGGCCTATGCCACCTTGCAGGGCAAGCTGATTGCGCTGGTGGAAGGCGAGAATGGCGAACTGAGGCCGAAACGGGCGTTTCATTTGTGACCTCTGCCTCCTCCTTCTCCCTCGGGAGAAGGTGCCCGCCCCTTGGCGGGCGGATGAGGGCAAATCCCGGAGAGCAGGGATTCACCTTCACCCGTCAGGCTCCGCCTGCCACCCTCTCCCAAGGGAGAGGGAATATAGCAATTAAGCCGCCCCTCCTGCCTCCGTCGCCAGCCAAGCGACGCCGCAAGCCTTGGCGAGTTCCCGCACCCGCAGGATGTAGCCCTGCCTGTCGGTGACCGAGATCACGCCGCGCGCATCCAGCAGGTTGAAGGCATGGCTCGCCTTGATGCACTGGTCATAGGCGGGCAGCGCCATCAGATGTTGCGGATGATTGCTGTCCGCCTTCGAATCCCAGCCTGCCGCCAGATATTTCTGGCACAGGCGCTCGGCGTCGTCGAAATGGCGAAACAGCGTTTCCGCGTCGGAATGCTCGAAATTGTGGCGGCTGTATTCCTTTTCGGCCTGCAGGAAGACATCGCCGTAAGTCACCTTCTCGGAACCCTCGCGACCGTTGAAGTTGAGATCATAGACGTTCTCCACGCCCTGCACATACATGGCGATGCGCTCAAGGCCGTAGGTCAACTCGCCCGCGACGGGCGCGCATTCGAAGCCAGCGACCTGCTGGAAATAGGTGAACTGGCTGACCTCCATTCCATCGCACCAGCATTCCCAGCCCAGTCCCCAGGCCCCCAGCGTCGGGCTTTCCCAGTCATCCTCTACAAAGCGGAAATCATGCAGCTTCGGGTCCAGGCCGATGGCGAAGAGCGACTGGAGATAGAGCTCCTGCAGATCGGGCGGCGAAGGTTTCAGGATGACCTGGTACTGATAATAATGCTGCAACCGGTTCGGGTTTTCGCCATAGCGCCCGTCCTTCGGGCGGCGTGAAGGCTGAACATAGGCGGCTTTCCAGGGCTTGGGACCGAGTGCCCTCAGCGTCGTGGCCGGGTGAAAGGTGCCTGCCCCCACCTCCATGTCATAGGGCTGGAGGATGACACAGCCCTTGTCTGCCCAGAAGTTCTGGAGGGTGAGGATCAGGCCCTGGAAGGAGCGGGCGGGGTTCATGTGATCGGATGGGGCAGCAGACATGGCAGCGGACATGAGCGAAACCTTTGACAGGCCGGAGGTTTAGCGGGCGCTCATGGGGTGCGCAAGGTGCAGGCTGGTCGTCAGCCGCCGTTCCGTGGTAGCGCGGCACCATGATCCCATGGCTCAACCTCGATACAGGCCAAATCCCCGGCGGCGGAGAGCTTCGTCTCAAGCGGCGGGGGGCTGAGTTTTCCATCCGCCTCGGCGACAACGAGCTGATGAATTCACGGCTCAGCGGCTCGGAGGAAGCGCTGGCGACGCTGACGGCGGAGCGGCTGAAGGGGCGCCGGGCACCGGTCATTCTGGTCGGCGGGCTGGGCATGGGCTTCACGCTCAAGGCGGCGCTGGGTGCATTCGACGCACAGGCCAGCATCTCCATCGCCGAACTCGTGCCTGCGGTCATTGCCTGGGCGCATGGACCGATGGCGGAACTGTTCGGCGACAGCCTCGCTGATCCCCGTGTCACGATTGTGGAAACGGACGTGCGCGACCTGATCGCATCCGGCAAGGGTCGATACGATGCCATCCTGCTCGATGTCGATAACGGCCCCGAAGCCATGACGCGCAAATCCAATGACCGGCTCTACGATATGCAGGGGCTGGCGCAGTCCCTTGCCGCCCTCAAGCCCGGCGGCGTGCTGGCGGTGTGGTCGATGGGGCCGGATGCCAACTTCACCCAGCGGTTGCGAAAATCCGGCTTCCACGTGGAGGAGGTCGGCGTGCGCGCGCATCGAGGCAAGAGCGGGACGCGCCACGTGATCTGGCTGGCGACACGACGATAGCTCAGGCGAGATCGATACCCAGCATCAGGCTCGACAGGCTCTTGCCGTGTGGATCACTGGCGAGCGAGATGGAAACCCCTCCGCCCAGTGCATCCTCCAGCAGGAACACGAATGCCAGCAAGCCTGGAACCTCATGGCGTGTGACAGGGCCTTTCGCGATGCCCGCAAAAGCATGGGCAACAACGGCCGTGGTCAGCTTGTCGCGTATCAACCCGTAGGCAGCCTCGTCCCGCGCAATCACCGCGATCTGCGCCGTGTTGCCCTTGTCTCCTGCACGTGCCGTGGCGATGGCATGAAGCTTCATGCGGGCAGCACCTCGACCCTTGGCGTCACCCATTGGCGGGGGATCAGCACGGAGCGCACCCCCACCAGGTCCCTGACCTGCATGAAATCACCTCCCCCACCATAGGGGCCATTGGTCAGGAGCGACTGTGTTTCCTGTCCGACATATTCGGCATGCATGCGGTTCATGCTGCGGGCGGCCACGCGCAGACGCACCTCGTAGGGCTCGCCATCGGCAGGCGATGCGGGGCCGTGCAGTGAGTTCATGCCAATGAGATCGATGCGCAGGTCATCGAGGTCAAGATGCCGTTGGGCGAGCCTTGAGCGCACGATGCCAGCCGCCAGTTCCGCCCGCGCCCGGGCGTTGGGGCCGACATAGCCCACGTGGCCCTCGCCGATATGCCCTGCGTGGTAGCACACCGTCGTTTTCAGCGTGTCCGTCCGGGGCAGCGCCTTTGCGCCCGTTACCGCGACATGATCCGGTTTCATCAGTTCGAACCGCAGGCCGGTGAAATCCGCGACGCAATCCGGCGTGGTGTAGCGGGCGGGGTCGCCACATTCGTAGAGAATCTGCTCGGTGCAGGTCGCGGGCGTCACCGCGCCGCCGGAGCCTTCCGGCTTGCTGATCCATGCCGAACCATCGGCGGAAATCTCGGCAAAGGGGAACCCCAGCCGATCCAGGCCTTCGACATCCTTCACGCCTGGATCGGCAAAATAACCGCCGGTCACCTGCCCTGCGCATTCCAGCAGATGGCCCAGCACCGTGCCCGCCGCGATCCTGGGCCAGTCATCGGGCTGCCAGCCAAAGGCATGCATCATGGGTCCGAGAAACAGCGACGGGTCTGCTACGCGCCCCGTGATCACGACGTCAGCGCCCATCGCAAGCGCATCGCGGATTGGCTCCGCTCCGAGATAGGCGTTGGCAGAAATCATGCTGTTGCCGAGACTGCCGACAGGCTCGCCTGTTTCCATCATGGGCAAATCCGGATGCGCCTGCACCAGGGCGGAAACGTCATCGCCGGTGATTACCGCCACCTTCAGCGGCGGAAGGCCCATCTCCTTCGCCAGCACAAGCGTGCGCCTTGCCGCCGCCAGTGGATTGGCCGCGCCCATGTTGGTGATGATCTTGACGCCGCGCCGGAGTGCCGGGCCAAGCACGACCCGCCAGCGATCCTCCAGGTAAGGATTGTAGCCACGCTCAGGATCGCGCAGCTTTTCAAGCTGACCCATGGCAATCGTGCGTTCGGCCAGGCACTCAAAAGCGATATAGTCGAGATCGGCCGTCTCGATCAGCTCGATCGCTGGGTCCCAGCGGTCTGCTGCATAGCCTGCACCAGCACCGATGCGGATGGTTTTCATGATCCCCTCGAGCCCTCACCCTGAGCGTGTCGAAGGGCGAGGGCACCCACTGAAGCATTCTTCGACAGGCTCAACATGAGGAACCGGGCTGACATCGGGAAAGAGCTACTGCTTTTCGATACCCGCATCCGCCACGGCCTTGGCCCACTTAGCACCCTCTGTGCGCACGTTGGCAGCCAGTTGATCAGGTGTTGAGGACGACACGGCAATGCCCAGACCCTTGCCCAGCTTGTCCTGCACCTCGGCGCTGGCCGAGGCCTTGACGATGGCGTCGTTGAGCCGCGCGATCACGGCGGGGGGCGTGCCAGCGGGAGCGAAAGCGCCAAACCATGCGATCAGTTCATAACCCGTCAGGCCAGCGGCTTCCTCAACCGTAGGCAGGTCCGGCAGCTGCGGCACGCGCTTGGCGGATGTCGCGGCCAATGCCCGGATGGTCCCGGCCTGCACCTGCGGCAGCATCACCGCGAGATCGGCCACGAACACATCGATCTGTCCGCTGATCAGGTCCGTCACGGCCTGCGGCGACGCGCGGTAGGTCACGAGGTTCATCTTGATGCCCGCCATGCTCATCATCATCTCGGTGGAGACCCGCTGGGACGAGGAGGCCGAGCCAAAGTTCAGCTTGCCGGGACTGGCCTTGGCGAGCGCGATCAGCTCCTTCAGCGTCTTCGCCTCGACCTTGTTGGCGACGCAGACCAGCAGCGGTACCGACCCCATGTACGCGATCGGCGCAAAATCCTTCTCGTGATCGAAAGGCACCGTCTTGAACAGCGCGGGCGCGGCGGCATTGGTCGAGTTGGTGCCGAAGAGGATGGTGAGACCGTCGGGCGCGGACTTCGCCGCCGCATCTGCGCCGAGCATGCCATTGGCCCCGGCGCGGTTCTCGATGATGATCGAGGCACCCAGCGTCTTCGACATCTGGTCCGCATAGACACGTGCGATGGTATCCGTGGCGCTGCCCGCCGCGAACGGGACGATGCCCTTGATCACCTTGCCATCGGGCCATGTCGATTGGGCAAAGGCTGGCAAGGGCAGAAAGGCGGCGGACACACCAGCGAGCAGTGCACGACGGTTCAGCATTTTTTCCTCCGGTGGCAGGATCTCCGTCCCGCCTTGTTGTATTGGGTCAAGGTAGTTGGCCCATCGGCGGGGTCAAGGTCCCCTTACCCCAGCAACCGCCCCACCACCTTGGCGGTATAATCCACCATCGGCACGATACGGGCATAGTTCAGCCGCGTCGGGCCGATGACGCCCAGCACACCGACGATCTTGCGGTTGCCGTCCCTGAACGGGGCGGCGATCATTGACGAACCGGACAGCGAGAACAGCTTGTTCTCCGAGCCGATGAAAATCCGCACGCCCTCCCCCGTTTCGGCACGGCCCAAAAGGTCGATCACGTCTTTTTTCGTCTCGAGATCGGCGAACAGCAGGCGAATACGCTCCAGATCATCCACAGCCCGAAGATCGTCCAGCAGGTTCGCCTGCCCACGCACGATCAGTTGCTGGTTGTCCCCTTCAAGGCCTGCCCATGACGCCAAACCCGCCTGCACAAGCCGCTGTGTCAGCTCGTCCAGCTCAAGCCGTGCCAGCTTCTCTGCTGCTTCGATCTCGGACCTGACTTCGCCGATCGTGCGGCCACGGATGCGGGCATTGAGATAATTCGAGGCCTCGGACAAGGCGCTGGCGGGCAAGCCTGGTGGGAGCGGCAGGACGCGATTTTCCACCGCGCCGTCCTCGCTGACCAGAACCACCAGCGCGCGTGTCGGCTCAAGGCGCACGAACTCGATGTGCTTCAACTGCCGGGCACCCTTGCTGGTGGTGACGACGGCTGCACCACGCGACAGGCCGGATAGCATCTGCGAGGCTTGCGCCAGCACATCAGCGACGCTCTTCGCGCCACTCGCCGCATTGGAGACCTGCCCCTCGATAGCCGCCTGCTCCTGGGGTGTCAGGTCACCGACCTGCAGCATCGCATCGACGAAAAACCGCAAACCGCCTTCGGTCGGCAAGCGCCCTGCGCTTGTATGCGGCGAATAGATCAGGCCGAGCCCCTCCAGATCCGCCATGACATTGCGCACGGAGGCTGGTGACAGGGCCATCGGGATGATCTTGGACAGATTGCGGGAGCCCAAGGGCTCGCCGCTCGACAGGTAGCCGTCCACAATCCGCCGGAAAATCTCCCGCGAGCGATCATCAAGCTGCGACAGCAGGCCCGAATCGAAGGTCTTGAGGTCGGATGGTTTCGACATAGGGGCAATGTGGAGGGTCGGACCGGGAACAGCAATATGCGTCAGCGACCGCGCACTGTTTTCCGTCTATCGTTGCTGAAGGCGAAAGAGATAGCGCGTCAGCGGCGTTGCGCCTTGGCCAAACACCCCCTAGAACGCGGCTTCCCAGCTCCGGAGCATCCATGCGACCATCGAAACGCGCGCCCGACGAAATGCGCAAAGTCAGCCTTGAGCGCAGCGTCGCCCGCTATGCCGAAGGCTCCTGCCTCGTGAAGTTTGGCGAAACCCATGTGCTGTGCACGGCCTCCGTGGAGGAAAAGCCTCCGGCCTGGCTGCGCGGCAAGGGAACGGGCTGGGTGACGGCGGAATACTCCATGCTGCCCCGCGCCACGCATGAGCGCACGCGGCGTGAATCGACGTCAGGCAAGCAATCAGGGCGCACCCAGGAAATCCAGCGCCTCATCGGTCGCTCGCTGCGTGCGGTGGTGGACCTGCAGGCGCTTGGCGAGCGGCAGATCACGGTGGATTGCGATGTGCTGCAGGCCGATGGTGGCACCCGCACCGCTTCGATCACAGGGGCGTGGGTGGCGCTGCACGATGCCCTGCAATGGATGAATGCACGCAAGATGTTTGCGGCCAATCCGCTGAAGGACCATGTCGCAGCCGTTTCCTGCGGCATCTATCAGGGCGTGGCGGTCATGGACCTCGACTATGCCGAGGATTCGAACTGCGGCACCGACGCCAATTTCGTTATCACCGGCAAGGGTGGCATCGTCGAGGTGCAAGGCACAGCCGAGGGTGAGCCATTCAGCGAAGCACAACTGATCGAGTTGCTGGGCCTCGCCAAGCTGTCGACGACACGTCTGGTGGAATTGCAGAAGCTGGCGGTGGCATAGCATGCGCCGCCAATTGACGGGCAAAGTCGTGCTCGCCACCCACAACGCGGGCAAGCTGCAGGAAATGCGCGAGCTGATGGCGCCCTACGGCATCACGCTCGTGTCAGCGGGAGAGCTTGGGCTGCCCGAGCCGAAAGAAGATGGCACAATGTATGCCGAGAACGCCGCCATCAAGGCGCGTGCGGCAACTACGGCCACCGGTCTTCC
>JANNFV010000289.1:0-4818 GCA_031380285.1 Hyphomicrobiales bacterium
ATGCTCAAGCGCTGCGCGAAATTCACATGCGAGACGCCCGTGGGTAACCAGGACCATGCCAATCATTTTTTTATCGGTGTTGGCAGAGAGTTACTTACCCTCGCCTTCGGGACTTTTTAATGATGCAGTGCAGTGCAACATTCAAGGTCTGTGATCGAAAATTGATCGATCATTACAGATTTCACCACGAAAATGTGGCCAAATCGTTAGCAGCCGCGTGATTGCTGCCTCACCCATGGGCAAAACAAGGCGAGGAAGGCGAAGGCCAAGCAGTGTCTCAGCCTGGTCTGCCGCCTCGGGCAGTCGCTCCAGACGCTCATCCGAGAGCCGGATGATGCCGCGCAGAACCACCGCATCAAGATGCGGCAGATGCACGATGCCATGCCCCCTGAGTTCCAATGCGCCCGCGATGGCCGGATGAGCCCGTGCGACAATGCGGTCGCCATGGCGGCGAAGCAGCACCCGGTCATCCGCGACAAGCCTGACAGCGCCAAAACGCGGCTCTGACAGCAGTCCTGCTGCCAGCAACGACTTTCCCGCGCCGCTTTCGCCCAGGATGAGAATGCCGATATCGCCCACGGCGATGGCCCCACCGTGGCATGTCCCGGAGGTCGGCTCCGTCATGCGCCGTCAGCGACAGGAAGCGTGACCGTGAAACAGGCCCCGCCGACGTGATCAGCGTCCGTCCCCGGCCTGTTGCTGGCCGTGATCGTGCCCCTGTGAGCCTCGATGATCTGCCGCGAGATCGACAGGCCCAGGCCGGAATTCTGGCCAAAGCCCTGCTCCACCGGGCGATCCGTGTAGAAGCGCTCGAAAATGCGCTCAAGGGCATGATCGGGGATACCCGGCCCCTCATCCTCCACCTTGGCCATGATACTGTCGCCAACCCGCCGCAGGCTGACCGTGATATCCGTGCCTGGCGGCGCGAAGGAGCGGGCGTTGTCCAGCAGGTTGGTGAAGACCTGCCCAAGACGGCTGTCATGCCCGATGACGCTGTAGCCACCGGCCCGTCTCGCAGCAGGCCTGGAGCCGGGTGGGGCCGCGGGCAGCCGTTCCACATCGAGCAGGACGCTTGGCTGGCCTGGCTTGCGCATGTCGTTGGCGAGCGAGACGACAGCCTCCATCAGGGCGGCAAGATCAACCGGTTCCGCGTCCGATTTCGCCAGTTCCGCATCAAGCCTGGAGGCGTCGGAGATATCCGAGATCAGCCGGTCGAGCCGCCGGACGTCGTGCTGGATGACGTTAAGCAGGCGGGTGCGGGCCTCATCCGTCTTGACCATCGGCAGCGTCTCGACGGCGCTGCGCAGCGATGTCAGAGGATTTTTCAGTTCATGGGCGACATCCGCCGCAAAGCTTTCGATGGCCGCGATGCGGTTGTAGAGGGCGTTCGTCATGTCGCGCAAAGCGCCTGAAAGGTGACCGATCTCGTCCGAACGATGCGAAAAATCCGGGATCTGCTGGCGTGACTTGATGCTGCGCCGGACACGCTCGGCACCGACAGCCAGCCGCTCCATCGGCTTGGCAATCGTGTTGGCCAGCAACAGCGACAGCAGCGCCATGATGGCGAAGACCCCGGCGAAGACGATGAGGATGCTCAACCGTTCATCGGCAATCACCTCGTCGATGTCGCCATCTTCCGTCGAGAGTTGCAGCACGCCGCGGATTACCCGCAGGCGCTGGATCGGAAAGCCATAGGAGACGATGGTGTCGCCGCTGGCATTGACCCGGACGACGGGGCTGCTGACACCCGAGAAAGCTCGCTGCACTTCCTGTTGCAGGCGTCCCACCGGATTGTCCTCGGGGATGCCCAGGCCCGTGCGCCCGAAACGGCGCTTCCAGGACGACCAGGACCGCTCGAACAGGGTGGTTTCACCTGCCGGTGGCAGATCCAGCCGCTGGATGTCGCCCCTCGCATAGAAGCTGCGGGTATCGAGCAGCAATGATCCATCGCGGTCATAGATGCGCGCCCGCAGGTTGGCGGGCGTCACCAGGCGGCGCAGGATGGGGGCGATACGCTCTGGATTGAGCGAGAATTCAAGGCCAAGGCCTTCGTCAAGGGTGCTCTCGCCGGTTTGCAGGTCCAGCAACCGCTCGGGATCGATGACAATCGACCCGCCATCGACGACGGCGGTTCCGGCAATCGCGGCGGCGATGATGGCACCTTGCACCTGCAGGCTCTGCACCCGCGCATCGACGACGCCGGGCCGTGTCTGGTTGAGCCAGAGAAACCCGACGAGCAGCGCCAGCAGCCCTGACATGTTGAGGAGCACGATGCGCCGCACCAGGCTCGAGCCGAGGCGCAGCGAGAGCAGGCGTCCTGCCTGTCGGAGCAGCAACCGCAGCCTCAAGGCGAGACGCGCCCCTCCGGATGGCCCGTCCGGAGGCGGTATCGTCTGGTCGGGTTCCTTGGCAGGGCGGTCGAGCAATGGCGTGCAAATCCCGTGTCAGGCCCGATATAGGCCCAGGCCCGATATAGGCTCTTGGGTCTGCACACGCAAAGCCGATTGAAATGTGGCGGTGGCGATCAGCCCCTGCCGACAAACGGCATCTTGGTCGCCATCACCGTGACATTGAGCACATTGGCGTCGAGCGGCAGGCTCGCCATGTAGAGGATGGTCTCGCCCACATGCTTCACATCCATCAACGGCTCCACCTTGATGGACAGGTCGGCCTGCGGCACGCCCGAGGCCATCTTCATCGCCATTTCGGTCGCCGCATTGCCGATGTCGATCTGGCCCACCGCGATGTCGTATTTGCGGCCATCCAGCGAGGCTGATTTGGTCAGGCCCAGCACGGCATGCTTGGTGGAGGTGTAGGGGGCCGAATTGGGGCGCGGCGCATAGGCCGAGACCGAGCCGTTGTTGATGATGCGCCCCCCCCGGGGGGTCTGTGCCTTCATCACCCGGAAGGCCTCCTGGATGCAGTAGAAGACACCGCTCAGGTTGATGTCCACCACGGCCTTCCATTGCTCGAATGTCAGATCCTCCAGCGGAATCGCCGGAGCGCCGATGCCCGCGTTGTTGAACACCACATCGACGCGCCCGAAGGCCTTCACCGTGGCCGCAAAAGCCGCGCTCACGTCCTCGGGCTTGCCGACATCCGCCACCGCCACGAGTGTTTTCGCGCCGAGCGCCTTCGCTTCCGCCGCCACGTCGTCCAGCATCGTCTTGCGCCGCCCCACAAGCGTGATGGCATAGCCCGCCCCGGCCAGCGCCAGAACCGCCGCACGGCCCACGCCGGTGCCTGCTCCCGTGATCAATGCGACCTTCGTCATATTTCTGGTTCCCTTGATTGACGCCCTCGCGTCAGCATGTCTTTGAGTTGCTAACCGACAAGTTGTCAGACAACCTTACAGAACGAAAAACCCGAGGAACAGCCCCGATGCCGCTCGATGCCGCCACAATCGCCGAACTGAAGCAGGTCTCGACCGCCACGATCACCACGGTGCTGCTGAAGAAGGGCCTGCGCAATGTCTGGATGCGCGGCACCAGGCCGCTGCGACCGGGCCAGACGCGCCTTGTGGGGCCGGCCTTCACGCTGCGCTTCGTGCCCGCCCGCGAGGATCTGGCGACGCCGGAAAGCTGGTCCTCGCCCACCTCCACCCGCGCCGCCATCGAAGCGATGCCCGCGGGCTGCATCGCCGTCGTGGACGCCATGGGCGTGACGGATGCGGGCATCTTCGGCGATATCCTGTGCGCCCGCATGGCGAAGAAGGGCGTGGCGGGGCTGGTCAGCGACGGCGTGATCCGTGACTACGCAGGCGTGATGGGCACGGGCCTGCCGGTCTGGTGCCAGGGTGTGGCCGCACCGGCCTCGGTCGCGGGCCTGACATTCGTCAACTGGCAGGAGCCGATTGCCTGCGGCGGCGTGGCGGTGTTCCCCGATGACATCATCGTGGTGGATGATGATGGCGCGGTGCTGATCCCGCAGGCCCTGCTGGCGGATGTGCTGAAGGCCGCGCCCGAGCAGGAGCGCATGGAGGCCTGGATCATGACGGAGGTCGAGAAGGGCCTGACCTTGCCGGGGCTCTATCCGATGAATGCCGAGACCAAGGCGCGGTATGAGAAGAGCCGGGGATAGGCCGGAGGCAATGCCATTCCCTTCTCCCTTGGGAGAAGGTGCCTGCCGGATGGCAGGCGGATGAGGGAGAGCCACGGGGCTCAGCGGTTTTTCGTGATCTGTCTGCAAAATGTGCTGCGGGCGGCCACCTTCCCTCAATGGGGGAAGGATAGGCGCGGTCCCATCTTAACTCTACCCAGCGGATCAATACGGCTCCGTAACGGTTTTGTGCCACAGTTGCGTCGATGTCGGTCGAGTTCAGCCATTCGCAGGCGCTGCGCCTGCTGCACGACGTGTCGCTTGCCCAGGTGCGCGAGGGCGGTGTCGATCTGTCCAACCGGCAGCTCGCGATCCTGCTGACGATCTATATGGACCTGCCGCCGCATACCGTGCGCGGGCTGGCGGCCAAGCTGAATGTCACCAAGCCTGTCATCACCCGCGCGCTGGACGCAATGGGCGAGATGGATCTGGTGGCGCGACGGCGCGATCCGGCGGATCGGCGCAATGTGATCGTGCAAAGGACTGTTCAGGGCGCACTTTATCTGGAAAAATTGGGCGATCTCGTGATCGCCAATGCCAGAACGCTGCAAGCATGATCTGTTCCAATGACCCAGCCTGATCGTCGGCTCACACCAGACATGCCGCCCGGCACGAAGGGCACGCCGATGCGGCTCGCCAGCGGCACCACGGCACTGCGGCCTCGCCCCGGAACGGATGCGGGAATCGACACCGAAATCATCTTCGGCGAAGCGCTCATGC
>JANNFV010000292.1:0-1873 GCA_031380285.1 Hyphomicrobiales bacterium
CGTGGCCCCCCTGCGCAGTTTCGTGGCCGAGCCGTTGCGCTTCGGACGCCTGTTCCTGGCAGGCGATGCCGCGCATATCGTGCCGCCTACCGGCGCCAAGGGATTGAACCTTGCGGCGGGCGATGCCTTCTATCTCGCGGAGGCGCTGACGGAATTCTACCGCGACACATCCACTGCGGGCATCGACCACTATTCAGCCCGCGCGCTCGACCGAATCTGGAAGACGGAGCGGTTCTCGTGGTCGATGACCACGCTGCTGCACCGCTTCGATCACCACTCGCCGTTCGAGCAGCGCATGCAGGAGGCCGAGTTCGCCTATCTCGCGTCATCGGTGGCGGCCCGGACCGCGCTCGCTGAAAACTACGTGGGCTTGCCACTGGTGTGAACATCACCCCATGGTGACGCTCTGGGAGGAGCCATATCGATGCCAATCACCCGCCGAACGTTAGCACTGGGGGCCGTCGCGCTGGCTGCCTGCCCTGCCCGCGCCCAGCGCCTGTCGGAGCAGCCGATCACCATCGTCGTCCCGTTCTCGCCCGGCAGCGGACCGGATATCCTGGCGCGCATCGTCGGCGACGAGATGCGGAGCCGCTGGGGGCAGGTTGTGGTGACCGACAACAAGCCCGGCGCGAGTGGCAACATTGGTGCCGCCGCAGCCAGCCGGGCGGCACCGGACGGGCGTACACTGCTGCTGTGGGTCAACACTGTCCTGATGAACGCGGCGCTTTCTCGCAACCTTCCGTTCGAGCCAGTGAAAGGCTTTGAGCCGATCATCGAACTGGCGCAGGGTTCGCTGGCGCTGGCGGTCCATGCTTCGGTTCCGTTCCAGGATGCGAAGGCACTTGTCGCCGCCAGCATCGCGAAACCCGCTGATATTCGTTATGCGTCGCCGGGGCGTGGCACGCCGCATCACATGGCCATGGAGCTGTTCAAGTTCCGCACTGGAGCCAAAATGGACCATGTCCCCTACAATGGCACAGCGGGCGCGGTGAACGATTTCATCGGTGGCCATATCCAGGCGATGTTCATCCCGATCCACGTTGGTCTTTCCCATGCCCGCAACGGCTTGATCCGGCTGCTGGGTGTCGGCAGCAGCCAGCGGACGCCGCTTGCGCCCGATGTGCCGACCATGGCGGAACAGGGTATACCAGATGTCGAGGTCAACCTCGGGTACGGGATCAGTGCTCCTGCAGGCACACCCGCCAGCCTCGTCGAACGCTATAACGTGGCATTCAACGAGGTCCTTGCCGATCCCAAGGTGAAGGATCTGCTCGAGAAGCAGGGCCTGTCCGCCGTCGGCGGCTCTATCAAGCAGTTTGCAGGCCGCATCGACGAGGAATTGCCGCGCTGGCGGGCCGTGGTGCAGGCTGCGGGCATCACGCTCGATCAATGATGGCCAGGAGGGATACCGACGTCATCATCGTCGGAGGAGGGCCGGTGGGTCTCGGGCTTGCCATCACTTTGGGCCAGCGCGGCATCCGCTGCATCGTGGTGGAGCGCTATCCTCAGCCTCAGCCGATCCCGCGGGGACAGAACCTGACACAGCGCACCATGGAGCATTTCCATTTCTGGGGCGCGGAGAAGGAATTGCGTGCTGCGCGCACCGTGCCGAAGGAATATGGCATCGGCGGCATGACGGCGTATGGCTCGCTGCTGGGGCGCTATCACTACGACTGGATGCAGCGCGAACTGGTGCGTCCGTTCTACTTCACCGACAACGAGCGCTTGCCGCAATACGCGACCGAGGCGGTGCTGCGGGCACGAGCGGCAGAGCTTGAGACGGTCAAGGTCCTTTGCGGCTGGAGCGCGACTGGGCTGGAGGAGGCGTCTGACGGCGTGTCCGTCAGCATCGCGGAACGCGATGGACCAGGGC
>JANNFV010000298.1:0-2735 GCA_031380285.1 Hyphomicrobiales bacterium
GGGCAGGACTTTGGTGGGCAGGACTTTCACGGGGGCTTGCGCCGTGCGCCTGGTGTCAGGTGCCTTGGCGTTGCCTGCGGTCGGCTGACGCTTCGGATCGATCGGCGCGGCAGCGGTCTGCCGGGGGCGGATGGCGGCGGCGGCACCAGGCCTCGGGCCGTTGGTGATGACGCCGGGAAGCTGCATGGGGCTGCTTGCGCTATCGCTCTCCTCGTCAGTCTTTGGCCGTTGCGGGGCGCCATGCGGCCTGCCGGGGCGAATGCCAGCCTGGGCTGCGGGGCGCTCCTGTGCCGGTTCAAGGCCGGGAACGGCGGTGCGCAATCCTGTGGGAGCAAGTGCGGTTGCCGAAGCGGGAATCCCTGAGGGTGCAGTTGTGGCGACAGCGGTTGGCGACACGCGCCTGCCGCCCGGTCCAAGCGCTACCGCGGTGCTGCCGGGCGTACGTCCCAGATACACCGCGATGGGGGTGATGCCGACACGTGGTCCGAGGATCGGCCTGCCGCCACCTGAACCGCGGCCGATGCTGTAGCTTGTCTGCGGTTGGGCGCTGGGCAGGCTGAAGAACGAGAGCGGCGAGCCTGCTGCCGCTGTCGCGTCGCTCCCACCCGTGGAGGGCGACAGGATCGCGCCGCCGAAGTCGGAATCATCGGCGAGCACCACCCCGCGCCGACGCCCCGTGCAGATCTGGCTGCGCATGTCGGGTGCCGAGGCATAGCCGGAGTGGGGCAGGGTCTGCAGGGTCTGTCCCGATCCGCTCCAGGTGCCGAAGCCCTGATCCAGCAGTTGCGCCGAGCGCACCACGCGATCACCGCCGGAGCTTGCACCCAGCACCACGACGATCAGCGTGCGACCACCGCGCGTGGCGGTGGAAACGAGATTGAAGCCCGAGGCGCAGACAAAGCCTGTCTTCATGCCGGTGGCCCCGGCATAGCGACCGATCAGTCCATTGGTGTTGTTGAGCACGCGATTGCCGACCTGGACTGCACCGATGCCCCAATAGTCGCCATATTCCGGAAACTCCGTCAGCATGGCGCGTGTGAGAAGCGCCAGGTCGCGGGCGGAGGTCTGGTGGCCGCTCGCATGGAAACCATGGGGGTTCTGGAAGCGGCTTTCCGTCATGCCCAGGCGACGGGCCTCGGCATTCATCATGCCTGCAAAACCCTCGATGGAGCCTCCGATGGCCTCGGCGATCACTACAGCGAGGTCATTGGCGGATTTCACCATCATGACCTTCAGGGCATTGTCGAGGGTGATTTCCTGTCCGGCGCGGATGCCCAGCTTGCTGGGTTTCTGGCCTGCGGCCCGCGCCGAGGCGATGAGCGGCGAATCGAGCTGCGCCTGTCCGGCTTTCACAGCGCGCAGGGCAACGAAGGCCGTCATCATCTTCGTGGTCGATGCCGGATTCCAGGGGCGTGTGGCCTCATCCTGCAGCAGCACCTGGCCCGTGCTGGCATCGACCACCACGTAAGGAGCCTGGGCTTGTGCAGCCGTCCCTGCACCAACCGCGACAAGGGCCGCGATGGCAAGCGCTCGGGCGTGTGAAATGGCTATCGGTGACACCAGGAAACCTTTGGAAATGATCGGGCAAATCACCTGCAACATGCCCTGTCCTACATGCGTCGCCTCCGAATTGGAAGCGGATCACCAGCATCAGCACTGGATTTGCCTTGGACTGCGGCGCTAGTGTGTCACTTCCATCCCTTCCGTGTGCATTCACGCAACATACGTGGTCATTCCTTGTCCTTCCTCTGGATCCCCATCACGCTTGTTGCGGCAGCCGCGCAAACCGCCCGCAATGCCACCCAGCGCAGCCTGACGGAGAGCATCGGGACGGTTGGTGCGACGCAGGTGCGGTTTCTCTACGGCCTGCCGTTCGCGCTGCTGTTTCTCCTCATGGTCTGCGTCGTGCTGGGGCAATGGCCGCCCGAGATCACCATGGCCGCCGCGCCCTATGCCCTGGCGGGTGCCCTGTTCCAGATCCTGGCAACCGTGATGATGCTGACCGCGATGAAGGCGAAGTCGTTTTCAGTGACCACGGCCTATATCAAGACAGAGCCGGTGCTGACCGCCGTGGTCGGGCTGGCGGTCCTTGGAGATGCGCTCACACCGCTCAAGGGCATCGCGATCCTGATTGCCACGGTGGGCGTGATCGTGATGAGCGTGAAACCCGATACGATCCGGGCCATGCTCTCCGAGGTGCGTCCCGCCCTGCTGGGCATTGCCGCTGGCGGTTGCTTCGGACTGTCGGCGGTTGCGTTTCGCGGTGCGATCCTGGCGCTGCCCTCCGGTGGATTCGTGATCCGGGCCACGACGATCCTGGTGCTGGGGCTGGCCATCCAGACCGTGCTGCTGCTCGCCTATCTGCTGCTGTTCGACCGTGCGGCGCTGACCAAGAGCTTCGGCGTCTGGCGCGCCTCGTTCACGGCAGGGTTTCTCGGCGCTTTCGCCTCGCAGTTCTGGTTTCTCGGCTTCGCGCTGACCTCGGCGGCCAATGTGCGCACGCTCGCACTGGTCGAGGTATTCTTCGCGCAGGCCCTGTCGCGGCGTCTGTTCTCGCAGGAAACCGAGGCGCGGGAATATGGCGGGATGGCGCTCATCGTCGTGGGCGTGGGCTTGCTGCTGCTTGCGGCGAGCACGTGATACAAGACACTGCTGGACAAGAGACTGATTCACGGGAGCTTCACATGACCACCATCGCATTCATCGGCCTCGGCAACATGGGCGGCCCCATGGCG